>RGWK01000107.1 GCA_010029775.1 Gammaproteobacteria bacterium | reverse complement strand
GCCGGGCAACTCGCCCCGGTTCACGGTCTCGCGAATCTTCACTCGGGAAATGCCGAACTTGCGGTACACACCGCGAGGCCGGCCGGTAATCGCGCAACGACGTCGGCCCCGACTCGGGCTCGCGTCGCGCGGCATCTTTTGCAGTGCGGCAGTGGCGGCAGCCCGCTCTTCCGGCGACGAACGCGGACTGCGGATCGCCTCCTTGAGCTTGGCGCGCTTGGCGGCATATTTCTTGGCGGTTTCGGCGCGACGCTTCTCGCGCTCCACCATGCTCGTTTTGGCCATGTGTGCTTGCTGCCCTGTTACTTGCGGAAGGGAAACTGGAAGGCTTCGAGCAGAGCTCGGCCCGCCTTGTCGTCCCTTGCCGTGGTGGTGATGGTGATGTCCATGCCCCGGAGCTGGTCGATCTGGTCGTACTGGATCTCCGGGAAAATGATCTGTTCCTTGACGCCCATGTTGTAGTTGCCACGGCCGTCGAAGGAACGCGGCGACACGCCACGGAAGTCGCGAATACGCGGCATCGCAACGCTGATCAGGCGATCGAGGAACTCGTACATGCGCGGGCCACGCAGCGTGACCTTGCAGCCGATGGCGAGACCTTCGCGCAACTTGAACGAGGCGATGGACTTGCGCGACTGGCAGAGCACCGGCTTCTGACCGGTGATCTTTGCCAGATCACCCGCCGCCGCGTCGATGATCTTCTTGTCGGCGACCGCCTCGCCCACGCCCATGTTCACCGTGATCTTGACGATCTTCGGCACTTCCATCGCGTTGGTGATACCAAGCTCCTTGCGGAGCTGCGGGATGACCTTCTCGCGGTAATACTCTTGCAGCCTTGCCATGCTGGTTGACCCGTGTGACCGACGCTTACGCGTCGATCATCTCTCCGTTGGACTTGAAGTAACGAACGCGCTTGCCATCTGCCAGGCTCTTGATGCCGATGCGATCGGCCTTCTGAGTGGCGGGATTGAACAGCGCAACCTTCGACACATGCAGCGGTGCCTCCTTCTCGAGGATGCCGCCGGCCTTGTTCATCTGCGGGTTGCCCCGGGTGTGACGCTTGACGCGATTGATGTTCTCGACGAGCACCATGTCGTCCTCGAGAACGCCGATCACGGCACCCTTGCGACCCTTGTCGCGGCCCGCGATCACGATGACGTTGTCACCCTTGCGAATCTTTCTCATGGCGATGACCTCAGAGCACTTCCGGTGCGAGCGAGATGATCTTCATGAACTGCGCCGTGCGCAGCTCGCGCGTGACGGGTCCGAAGATGCGGGTACCGATCGGCTCGAGCTTGTTGGTCAGAAGCACGGCGGCGTTGCCGTCGAACTTGATCAGCGAGCCGTCCGGACGACGCACACCGCGACGGGTGCGCACGACGACCGCGTCGTACACCTCGCCCTTCTTGACCTTGCCACGCGGGATGGCGTCCTTGATGCTGACCTTGATCAGATCGCCGACGGCCGCGTACCGGCGACGGGTACCGCCCATCACCTTGATGCACATCAGCGTCTTTGCGCCGCTGTTATCGGCGGCGTTGAGCATTGATTGCAGCTGGATCACGATGCACGCTCCACGACGGACACGAGCCGCCAGTTCTTCGAGCGCGACAGCGGACGACACTCCGCGATCGTCACCGTGTCACCTTCGCGCGACTCGTTGGCCTCGTCATGCGCCAGCAACTTGGTGGTGCGGCGAATGTACTTGCCGTAGCGCGGATGCTTGACCAGGCGCTCGATCTCGACCGCAATGGTCTTGTTCATCTTGTTGCTGACGACACGCCCGGTGAGCGTGCGCAGGGTTTTGTTGACTGTCTCGGTCATCTGTTACTTCCCCGACGTCTTGGCAGCCGACGCCTTCTCGGCGAGCACGGTCTTCAATCGCGCGATGTCCTTGCGGACACGACCGAAGTCATGCGGCTTGACGGCCTGACCGGTCGCCCGCTGCATGCGCAGCGAGAACTGCTCGCGGCGCAGTTTCAGCAGTTCGTCACTGAGTTCGTTGGCGGCCTTGCCGCGCAATTCCTTGGCGTTCATGTCAGCGCACCTGCCGCTTTACGAAGGAGGTCGTGACCGACAGCTTCGCGCCGGCAAGCCGGAACGCTTCGCGAGCAGTCTTCTCGTCCACCCCTTCCATTTCGAAAAGAACCTTGCCGGGCTTCACCTTGGCCACCCAGTACTCGACGTTGCCTTTACCCGAGCCCATGCGGACTTCAAGCGGCTTCTTCGAGACGGGCACGTCCGGGAAGACGCGGATCCAGATCTGGCCACCACGCTTGACGTGACGGGCCATTGCACGACGGGCAGCCTCGATCTCGCGCGCCGTCATGCGCGCACGCTCGGTGGCCTTCAGGCCGAAATCGCCGAACGCGACGCTGTTGCCGCGCTGCGCGAGGCCGGCGTTGTCGCCCTTGAACTGCTTGCGATACTTGGTTCGCTTCGGTTGCATCATGGCTGCAATTCCTCAGGCTCAGGCCGCAGGGGCCGCGACGGCGGCTTCTGCGGTGGCAGGGGCGGCCTCGGCCTCCGGGGCGGCCTTGTTGAGGTCTTCCTTGTCGAACACCTCGCCCTTGAAGATCCACACCTTGACGCCGATCACGCCATAGGTGGTTCGCGCTTCGCTGAACCCGTAGTCGATGTCGGCGCGGAAGGTGTGCAGCGGAATGCGACCTTCGCGCGACCATTCGGTGCGGGCGATCTCGGCGCCGTTCAAACGACCCGACAGACGCACCTTGATGCCAAGAGCGCCACTGCGCATGGTGCTCATCACCGCGCGCTTCATGGCGCGACGGAACATCACGCGCTTCTCGATCTGCTGCGCAATGCCATCGGCCACGAGCTGTGCGTCGAGCTCGGGCTTGCGAATTTCCGCGATGTTCAGGCGGATGTCACCCACCGGGCGGCCGACCAGCGCAGCCGTTTCGGCACGCAGCTTCTCGATGTCCTCGCCCTTCTTGCCGATGACGATGCCAGGACGGGCCGTCTGAATGGTGATGTTCACCTTGTTCGCAGCGCGCTCGATCTGGATGCGCGACACCGACGCCTCGGCGAGCTTCTTGCGCAGGAACTCGCGTACGCGGAAGTCCGTGTGCACGTGCAGCGGGAATTGCTTCTTGCCGGCATACCACTTCGAGGACCACTCGCGGGTGATGCCGAGTCGAATGCCGATCGGATTAACTTTCTGGCCCATGGATCAGTCCTTCCTGCCGTCGCTGACCACGACGGTGATGTGGCTGTTGCGCTTGACGACACCGGTTCCGCGACCCTTGGCGCGCGCTGCGAAGCGCTTCAGCACCGGGGCTGCGTCGACCATGATGCGATGCACCTTGAGCTCGTCGATGTCCGCGCCGTTGTTGTTCTCGGCGTTGGCGATGGCCGACTCGAGCACCTTGAGGACGATTTCGGCGCCCTTCTTCGGCATGAAACGCAGCGTCGCGAGCGCATTGCCCACGGGCTTGCCACGCACCACGTCGGCAACGAGGCGGCACTTCTGCGGCGAGATGCGCGCGTATTTGAGTTTTGCGGTGACTTCCATTTGATGCTCCGCCCCGGCCTCAGGCCGCGACCTTCTTGTCGCCCGAGTGACCCTTGAAGGTCCGCGTGGGCGCGAACTCGCCGAGCTTGTGGCCGACCATGTTTTCGGACACGAGCACGGGGATGTGCTGCTTGCCGTTGTGGACGGCGATCGTCAGACCGACCATCTCGGGCACCACCATCGAACGACGCGACCAGGTCTTGATCGGCTTGCGATCGTTTTTGGCGGAGGCGGTCTGCACCTTCTTGGCGAGGTGCAGATCTACGAACGGACCTTTCTTCAGTGAACGAGGCACTTTTGACTCCTGACCTTACGAGGCCGCTCAGCGGACCTTGTTCTGCCGACGCTGCACGATCATGTGATTCGTGCGCTTGTTGGTACGGGTCTTCTTACCCTTGGTGTTCCAACCCCAGGGCGAAACGGGGTGCGGGTTACCCTGACCAGACTTGCCTTCACCACCACCGTGGGGGTGATCGACCGGGTTCATGGCCAGACCGCGAACCGTGGGACGAATGCCGAGCCAACGCTTCGCACCCGCCTTGCCGTAGCTGCGCAGGTTGTGCTCATCGTTGCTCATTTCGCCGATGGTGGCGCGGCAGTCGATGTGGACCTTGCGGGTCTCACCCGACTTCAAGCGGATGTAAGCGTAAATGCCTTCACGCGCGGTGTACTGAACCGAGCTGCCGGCGCTGCGCGCGAGCTGACCGCCCTTGCCGGGCTTGAGCTCGACGTTGTGCACCGTGGAGCCGACCGGAATATGGCGCAGCTGCATGGCGTTGCCCGGCTTGATCGGCGAATCGGCACCCGAGCGGATCTCGTCACCCGGCACCACGCCCTTCGGCGCGAGGATGTAACGACGATCGCCGTCCATGTACTTGATGAGCGCGATATGGCCGGTGCGGTTCGGATCGTGCTCGATGCGCTCGACGATGCCCTTCACGCCGTCCTTGTCGCGCTTGAGGTCGATGATGCGGTACTTCTGTCGCGAACCGCCGCCCTTGTGACGGGTGGTGATGCGGCCGAAGTTGTTGCGACCCCCGGTCTTCGCTTGACGCGTGGTCAGCGACTCGAGCGGGCCGCCCTTCCACAGGTGCGACTTGTCGACCTTGACGGCGAACCGGCTGCCCGGCGACGTCGGCTTCATTTTGACGAGTGCCATCAGGCTTTCCTCGATTCGTAGTCGATGGTCTGGCCCGGTGCGAGACGCACGTAGGCCTTCTTCCAATCCTGCGTGCGACCCGGCGTCTTGCCGAAGCGGCGCGTCTTGCCCGGCTCGTTGACCACCTGCACGTCGCTGACCTTGACCGAGAACATCAGCTCCACTGCCGCCTTGATGTCAGGCTTGCTGGCGTCGCGACGCACGCGGAAGGCGTACTGGTTGGCGTTCTGCATGGCGAGCGCAGTCTTTTCGGTGACGTGCGGCGCCACGAGCACACTGATGAGGCGCTCGGTGCTGAGTTTGGAAACTTCGTGGCTGGCGGCGGTCATTGCAGTCGCTCCTCGATGAGCTTCACGGCGCCAACGGTCATGAGCACCTTGTCACAGCTCGCGAGCGCGAGCGGATTGAGTGCGGTGACCGGCAACACCTCGACGTGCGGCAGGTTGCGCGCCGCCAAGAACAGCTTCTCGTCGAGCGCCTCGACAACGATCAACACGTTCGTCAGCGCCAACTGCTTGAGCTGCGCGGCGAGCAGACGGGTCTTCGGGGCCTCAAGATCGATGCTGCTCGTGACCACGAGACGATCCTGACGCACGAGCTCGGAGAGCATCGAGCGCAGCGCGCCGCGGTACATCTTGCGATTGACCTTCTGCGCGAAGCTGCGCGGCTTGGCCGCAAACGCGCGACCACCACCCACCCAAATCGGGCTGCGGCTCGAACCGGCGCGGGCCTGGCCGGTGCCTTTCTGGCTCCACGGCTTCTTGCCACCACCACGCACCTCGGCCTTGGTCAACTGCGCCTTGGTCCCCGCGCGACCCGCATTGCGGTAGGCGGTGACGACCTGGTGCACCAAGGCTTCGTTGTACTCGTGGCCGAATGCGGCCTCCGACAATTGCAGCTCGTTGGAGCCGCCGACGATCTTGATCTTCATGATCTATGGACTCCCGATCACTTCTTGGCCGCGGCCTTGGTGCCGGCAGCCTTGGTCGGGACGATCCGCTTGCGCTTGGCAAGGCGGGCCGCCTTCAGCGAGGGGCGCACAACGACCTGACCACCCTCGGCACCCGGCACGGCGCCGCGAATGAGGAGCAGGTTACGCTCGGCGTCGATCTCGACGACCTTGAGGTTTTCTGTCGTACGGCGGGCAACACCCATGTGGCCCGACATGCGCTTACCCTGGAACACGCGGCCCGGGGTCTGACGCTGGCCAATGGAGCCCGGCGTGCGGTGCGACACCGACACACCGTGGGTGGCATGGTGACCACCGAAGTTGTGTCGCTTCATGGTGCCGGCAAAGCCCTTACCGATGGTCGTGCCGGTGACATCGACGACCTGGCCCACCTGGAACAGGTCAGCCTTGATCTCGGCGCCTACCTGCAGATCCTCGCCTTCCTTGTCGGCGAGGCGGAACTCGACGAGTGCCTTGCCCGGCGCCGTGCCTGCCTTGGCGTAGTGCCCGGCGGCTGCCTTGCTCAGCAACTGCGGACGACGAGCGCCGTAGGTGACTTGAACGGCGCGATAGCCGTCCTTCTCACTGGTTTTGACTTGCGTGACGCGGTTCGGCAGAACCTCGACCACGGTAACGGGGATGGACTCACCCGCGTCCCTGTGCCCACTGCGATTGGTGGGCACAAAAAAAACCACTGGGTTGAGGGAGACAACAAGAGGCTCCGCGACGGGGTGTCCCGGAGTATCTCGAGTGGTCTTGGCGGCAAACCCGCCAACCTCGCCCGATTCCGCCGATATTCAGCGGCCCACCCCGGAATGCCCGAGGTCAAAAAGGGCGCGCATTGTAAGCGGCGACCGGGCCGGTTGCAAGCACCCTGTGAGGGGTGCCGGCAACCTGCGCGGCCGCCTTCAGTCAGTTCAGCTTGATCTGCACATCCACCCCGGCCGGCAGCTCGAGGCGCATCAGCGCATCGACGGTCTTGTCGGTCGGGTTGAGGATGTCCATCAGACGCTTGTGCGTCCGCAGCTCGAGCTGGTCACGCGCGTCCTTGTCGCCGTGCGGGCTGACCAGAAGCGTGAAGCGCTCCATCTTGGTCGGCAGCGGTACGGGACCACGGACGGTGGCACCCGTGCGCTTCGCCGTTTCGACGATTTCGCGCGCGGAAGTGTCGATCAGGCGATGGTCGAAAGCCTTCAGCCTGATACGGATATTCTGGTTGGCCATTGTATTGGTTGCCTTGAGCTCGAACGTTTATTTAAGGATCTTCGCGACGACGCCCGCGCCGACGGTGCGACCGCCCTCGCGGATCGCAAAGCGCAGACCGTCTTCCATCGC
>RGWK01000106.1 GCA_010029775.1 Gammaproteobacteria bacterium | reverse complement strand
TATTTCTATGGTTCGACGGTGCCGACGCTCAATGATCAGTTGGGACCGTTTTTCGGCAAAGTGCGTGCGGCCCTCCGTTACGTCGCGACACGACGCGGGCCGCTCGCCATGAGCGTTAATCAAGGTGGCGGCTTCGTGCGCAGCGACCCGTCGCAACCGGTGCCGAACCTGCAGTTGTACTTCAACCCGGTCAGTTACACGCAAACTCCGCTGTCAGCCCGCAAGTTGCTGAGCCCGGATCCGTTCTCGGCGTTCCTGATTTCCTTCAACGCCTGTCGACCGACGAGTCGTGGTGAATTGCACATTGGCTCGCGGGATCCGAAGGCTGCGCCGGTTATTCGGCCGAATTACCTCTCGACCGAGCGTGACCTTGAAGAGGCGCGCGCCGGGTGTCGGTTGCTACGGCAAATTGCAGCCGCCTCGCCGCTCGCTGACATCATCACCAAGGAACTGTACCCGGGTCCTGGCGTGGTCAGCGACGATGAATTGCTCGAGGACTTTCGCCAGCGTGCCGACACCGTCTACCACCCCACCTGCACCTGCCGAATGGGGCCGGACCCGAACGATTCCGTGGTCGATGCTCGGCTGCGTGTTCACGGGCTAGAGAATCTTCGCATCATTGATGCGTCGGTGTTCCCCACGGTGACCTCCGGCAATACCAACGCGCCGACGGTCATGGTGGCGGAGAAGGGCGTGGCGATGATGATTGAAGATCTCGGAGCCTGACGCATCGTGATCTCCGAGCCGAATCGCAGTCGTCACGCCCAAGGTGAACAAAATCTGCGCTTCCTCGGCTTCGACGTGCACGGCCCGGTGTTTTTCGCTTCGGCAGCGCTGTTGCTCGCCATCTTGGCCTGGGTGATTGCGTATCCGGCGGCCGCCACGGAATTCTTTGCTGAGGCGCTGACCTTCGTCACCACTCGCGCGGGCGGGTTGATGGGTGCGCTCGGCAATCTGTTCGTGTTGTTCTGCATTTTCCTGATTGTCTCGCCCTACGGCTCGGTGCGCCTTGGGGGTCCGCAGGCGAAGCCCGAGTTCTCCAATCTCTCGTGGTTCGCGATGCTGTTTGCTGCCGGCATGGGCATCGGCTTGGTGTTCTACTCGGTGGCTGAGCCGCTCTCGCACTTTTCGAGTTCGATGGCCGCGACGAGCGTCGAGGCCGCGGCCGCAGCGCCGCTTGGCGGTGCGCCGGGCGATGCGCAGGCTTCGGCCCGCCTGGCGATGTCCGCCACGATCTTCCATTGGACCTTGCACCCGTGGTCAATCTTTGCAGTGGTGGCGGTGGGGATGGCGCTGTTCACGTACAACCACGGCCTGCCGCTGACGATACGCTCGAGTCTCTATCCGCTCTTCGGCGAGCGCATCTGGGGGCCGATCGGTCACCTGATCGATGGGTTGGCGATCGTGGCCACGGTGGCGGGGCTCGCCACATCACTCGGCCTTGGCGCGCAGCAGGCGCTTGCGGGCATGACGTATCTGTTCGGCGTGGAGTTCAGTCCGCTCAATCAGATCCTGCTGATCGTCGGCATTGCAGTCGTGACCACGACCTCGGTGGTGCTCGGGCTCGAGCGCGGCGTCAAATGGTTGAGCTTGATCAATGTCGGCCTCGCGGCCGCGCTGTGCGCGTTCGTGATGATCGCCGGGCCGACCGCGTCAATCATTGCGGGTCTTGGCCAGAACGTGGCGGCACTCGCGCGTGAGTTGCCGCAGTTGATGAGTGTCTCCGGGCGCACCGATGGGTCGTTCTTTCGCGACTGGACGATCTTCTATTGGTCTTGGTGGACGGCTTGGGCTCCTTTCGTCGGCATGTTCATCGCGCGGATTTCGCTGGGGCGCACGGTCCGTGAGACGGTTTTTTATGTGGTGTTGTTGCCATCGATCGTTTCGGTGATCTGGTTCACCGCGTTCGGCGCACTGGCGATCGAGCAGGTCGTCGCCGGTACCAACCCGGCACTGGTCACGAGCGATTTGCCGCTGAAACTGTTCGTCGCTTTGCGTGAACTGCCGCTCGCCGAGATTTCCTGCTTCATCGGCATCCTGCTGGTGATGATCTTTTTCGTCACCTCCTGGGATTCGGGCACGCTGGTGCTTGATTCGCTGTCCGCCGGCGGCAAGACCGAGACGCCGAAACTTCAGGCGGTGTTCTGGATCCTCGTGGTCGGCGCTGCCGCGGTGGCCTTGCTGCTTGGCGGTGGGCTACGCTCTTTGCAGTCGGGTTCGGTGGTCACCGGGCTGCCGTTCATGATCGTCATCACGCTCATTTGCGTCGGTACCTTGCGCGGTCTCGCGCAGGCTCGGCGGGCGCAATCGGGCACTGCTTAAAGGAGTCTGTCATGTTGCGTGCAGTCGGTATGGGTCGATCGATCGCTATCGGAGTGCTGTGGTTGGCGATTGCGGCCGGTGCGGCGCCACCACCCGCGAGTGCTGCGTGGGGTGCCGAACGCAAGACCGTCGAACTCGCCAACGGCATGCGCATGGGCTACGTCGAATTTGGCGATCCGCGCAAGCCGGTGCTGGTCTTTCTGCATGGCTACACCAATAGCTCGCTCGGTTATCTGCCGCTCGGTCGGCTGCTGGCGCGCGACTATCGGGTCTTCCTGCTGGATCAACGCGGGCACGGCGAATCGAGCAAGCCGGCGTGCTGCTACACCCGGCTCGACTTCGCCTACGATGCAAAGCTCTTTCTCGATCACTTCGGCATCAAGCGAGCGCATGTGGCGGGACACTCGCTCGGCGGGATGGTGGCTCAGACTTTTGCAGCCTTCTGGCCGGAGCGCGTTGATCGACTCATGATCATCGGTTCGACCATCGGTCGTCGCAGCCGACCGAGTCCCGACGTGCCCTTGCCGCCACCCACGTTCGGGCCTCTCGATGCCGAAATTCGCGCGCTGAAGGATCCAATCGACCCTGACTCCGCGTTCATGAAGGAGTGGTGGAACGTGCCGCGGGTCGACTCCCAGATCCAGTACCACATGCGGCGCGAGTCGGCGCGTATTCCGGCCGACATCTGGCGCGCGATGCTCGATCAGGGAGAGGTGTCGCGCGATTTGCGTACGACCGCCCCGCGTATCACGGCGCCGACTTTGCTGCTGTTCGGCGGCAAGGACGCCTTGTTCAGCGCCGAAGACAATCAGGACATGGTGCGCTGGCTGCCGCACGCCGAGGTTGTGACTCTCGCGGATCTCGGTCATTCATTGCCGGAGGAGGACCCGCAGGCCGTCGCCGACGCCCTGCTGAAGTTCCTGCGCTGATCCGCAGTCGTTAACCTTCTGTTGACCCACGGGCGGGCGCGGGCGGCCTACACTCGACCCATCGTTGCCACGCGCGGGATGGGGGTCCTCAATGAATGCCAACGCAGAAGCCGCAGCATCGGCCGGTGGTTTGAAAGGTTTACTGGCTCGGCCGCCCTGGCCAGGGCTCATGGCGTTTTTCATCGTCTTCATCGTGCAGGCCTTGGGCCACACCGTGATGATCATGATGGAGGACATCTGGCCGGGTCCTGGCTACGTTTACGAATCCGCCATCGCGATGGGCATGTTCGGGGCCGTTTTGTTGTGGCTTGGCATGCGCCATCCCAACGAAGTGGCGGCCACCTGGTACGGATTTTGGGCGGGGACCTTTCTTTGGACGGGCTGGGTCGAGTTCGCCTTCGTATGGTCCGCGCAGGTGCTCGGCGTGCCGGATCTGATGGACAAGCACAGCCCCGGCAGTATTGCCACCAAGGGCGAGTATTTGGTGATGATGTCCTCGATCGGCGTGATGGGCGCGACGCTGGTGTATTTCCTCTTCAACAAAGAGACGAAGTGTAATTTCTTCGTTTGGTTCCAGCGGCATCTCGGCATGAAGACCGGCAAACCGAACCCTGCGCACCAGCGCAACTTTGCCGGCATTACGGCGCTCGAGACCATTTACGTCATCTGGTTTTTCTACCTCTTCCTGCTGTTCCTCTACGACGAGCGATTTTTCGGCGACCGTCATCCGGCAGCCTACATCGTGTTTGGTCTGAACCTCATCTGGGCGGTGTATTTGTTCCGTCGACTGATGTTGTTCTGGAAGGTCACGACGGCCATCCGCTACGGCATTCCGACCGCGATCATCGCCTGGAATGCGGTGGAGCTTGGCGGACGTTGGAAGCTCTTCACGGAGTTCTGGGAATACCCCGAGAAGCATGCGATCGAACTAATTGCCATCACGGCGGGTGTGGTCGTGGCAGCCTGGCTGGCTGCGCGCACGCCGATGCACCAGAAGGCCGAACTGTCGCGTCAACAAAAGCCGGCTGCCTGATGCCTATTCGGCCAGTGGCCGTAACGCATCGAGGCAGACCGACAGCGAGGCAAAATCCGGCGCATCTTGCGCAGCGATATCGGCCACCACTTGTTCCCAGCGGCTAAGGGCTCCGGCGCGCGAGGCGCGCCAGGGCTCTAGCCCGCCGCTCGCCACCACACGCTCAAAAATCTTGCGCTCGAGGGTCCGAGCGCTTTCGCGCAGCCCCGTGCGCGCAGCCGCTTGAAGCGTGGAGTCCACAGCGAGGCCGGTGATGCTGTCCTCGAGCCAATCGAGGCGCAGTGCCGCGGCGACGTTAAACCACAGCCTAGCGGTGTCTCCAACACGCCTGCGACCGGCCAGTGCGCTCTCGAGAATGTCGAGGGCATTATCGAGCACGCGTAATTCGGCCAGCGTTGCCGCGAGCGGCGCGGGCAAGCCTGCGGCCACATGCTCAGTCTGTGCCGCCTTGTAGCGCGTTGCGGCGCTGCCGGCGAGCGAGCCTGGCATGGCCTCGCGCAACTGCCGCATCGGCGCGGCAAGGCGCTTGACGGATTCAGCCACGTTCAAGTTGCCATGACGGTGCCGGAGTAACCAGAGGGTGATGTGCCGCAACAAGCGCGCCGTGTCCGCGTACGCAATGTATTGGGTTCGTGCAGCGATGCGATTGTCGAGGGCTTCGATCTTGCTCCACAGATCACGCATACCGAGGATATCCCGCGCGATGCTGTAGGCACGTGCCACGTCGGCGGCGCTCGCGCCGCTCTCGGCCCGGGCTCGCAAGACGAAGCTCGGGCCCATGCGATTGATCAGGCTGTTGGTGACCGCCGTCGTGATGATCTCGCGTCGCAACTTGTGGCGGGCAATGTCTCGCGGGAAGCGACGTCGAACGGCGATCGGGAAATAGCGCTCGAGCTCGGCAGCGAAGTGCCGATCCTCAGGCAGATCGGAGGCCAGCAGCTGTCGATTCAGCGAAATCTTCGCGTACGCCAGCACTACCGCGAGCTCCGGTCGCGTCAGGCCGATGCCTTGCTTGCGACGCGCAGCGAGCGTCTCCTCGTCGGGTAGGGATTCGACGGCACGATCGAGTTCACCGGCGCGCTCGAGGTCGCGGATCACGCCCCGCAGTTCAGGCAGGCGCTCGGCCGATTGCAGCTCAAGCGTGGAGAGCGCCTGGCTCTGCAGGTAGTTGTTGCGCAGCACCAGTGTGGCGACTTCATCGGTGAGCTTCGCGAACATCTGGTCGCGGTCGCGGCGACGGAGCCGACCACGCGACTCGATGCCATTGGTGAGGATCTTGAGGTTGACCTCGACGTCCGAGGTGTTCACACCGGCCGAGTTGTCGATGAAGTCGGTGTTGATGCGTCCGCCTGCGAGCGCGTACTCCACGCGACCGCGCTGCGTGAAACCGAGATTGCCGCCTTCGCCCACCACGCGTGCGCGAAGATCGTGACCATCCACGCGAAGCGCATCGTTGCCGCGATCGCCTGCGGCGGACTGCGGCTCGAAGGAGGCCTTGACGTAAGTGCCAATGCCGCCGTTCCACAACAGGTCGACCCGCATGCGCAGGATGGCGCGGATCAACTCCGTGGGGGTCAGCGTGTCGGTGTCGAGATCGAGGAGTACACGGGCCTCTGCCGAGAGGCGCACCGATTTCGCGCTGCGATCATAGATCGCACCGCCCCGTGACAAGAGTTTTGGGTTGTAGTCGTTCCAGCCCGATCGAGGCAGTGCAAACAGTCTCGCGCGTTCGGCGAGTGAGGCGGCCGGATCGGGTGACGGGTCGATGAACACGTGGGCGTGATTGAACGCAGCGACGAGACGGATCTGCGGCGACAGCAGCATGCCGTTGCCAAACACATCGCCCGACATATCGCCGATGCCCGCGACCGTGAAGGCTTGCGACTGGATGTCGAGACCGAGTTCGCGAAAATGCCGTTTCACGCACTCCCACGCGCCGCGCGCCGTGATCCCCATTTTCTTGTGGTCATAGCCGGCCGAACCGCCTGAGGCAAAGGCATCCCCCAGCCAGAAACCGCGCGCTACCGAGATGCCGTTGGCCGTATCGGAGAAGGTCGCCGTACCTTTGTCTGCCGCGACCACCAGATAGGGGTCATCGCCATCGCGACGACGTACACCTGCGGGTGGCACGACGCGCGAGCCGACCAGATTGTCGGTGACGTCGAGCAAAGTGTTGATGTAGGTGCGATATGCGGCGACGCCCTCGGCCTGGATCGCCTCGCGGCTGCCGCTCGCGGGCAAGCGACGCGGCACGAAGCCACCTTTGGCGCCCTCGGGGACGATCAGCGTGTTCTTGACGTTCTGCGCCTTCATCAGCCCGAGCACTTCGGTGCGGAAGTCTTCACGTCGATCCGACCAGCGCAAGCCACCGCGGGCGACGTCTCCCATGCGCAGATGCACGCCCTCGACAGCAGGGCCGAAGACATAGATCTCGTGCTTGGGTCGCGGCAACGGCAGTCCCGGGATGCCCTGCGGATCGAGTTTGAACGCGAGGGCGGGGCGCCGGGCACCGTGCTCGTCGCGCTGATAGTGGTTGGTCCGTTCGATCGCGAGGATCAGCGACAGGAACGCACGCAGGATTCGATCTTCGTCGGCGCTGGCGATGGCATCGAGCTTTCGCTGGATGCGATCCAGCCACTTCTTGCTGCTATCGATGCGTGTTTTCGCGGGCGCCAGTCGCTCTTCAAATAGCGCGTGCAGGTCTGCAGCGACGGTGGGGTGTG
>RGWK01000105.1 GCA_010029775.1 Gammaproteobacteria bacterium | reverse complement strand
ACTGGGATCGAACGTCGCTGACCGCGACACTGAAGTAAACGCCACGCGGTGACCTGGCCCGGGTCGATGTCGTAAAACGATTACTCGATCGGTGTCAGCCGATACTGTGTGCCCATGAACACGCTGTCGCGCCACTGCGGTCTCCGTGACTCTCAGCACTTTGCCCAAGGGGTTGCCGAGATTCTGGACATCGCCCACCTCGTTACGGCCGCCCGAGGAAGGTCAAGGCCGCCGTGGTGTAACCCTCGACGCCCCCACGCACGGCAGGCTCTGGCCGGATGATGAACAGTGGCGAGTGATGCGGTGGCGCCTTGCGCAGATCGTCGCTCACCGAGCCGCCCACGTTGAAGAATACCGTCGGAATGCTGCCCCACTCGGGCGAGCCGTAGTAGGCGAAATCTTCGGCACCCATGCCCTGACGCGGCACGGCGGACATCCGCGCCTCGCCATAGGATTGAGCCAAGGCCTTGCGCAGCGTGCGGGCCGACTCGGCGTGGTTGATGTTGGGCGGAGTCGTCTCGCGCATCGTGACAACAGGCATGCGATCTTCAGGGACACCATAGGTGCGGGCGACGCCATTGGCGATGCGCTGAATGCCTGCGATCAGCGTGTCACGAGTCTCACGATTGTCGGCGCGCACGGTGAGCTCAAGCCGGGCCTCTTCGGAGATGATGTTGCGCTTGGTGCCCGCCTGAATCACGCCCACAGTCACGACACCCGGCTCAAGCGGGTCGATCGAACGACTGACGAGAGTCTGCAACGCCATCACGAGTTCCGAAGCCACGACCACCGGGTCGACCGTCGTGTGCGGCGCGGCACCATGACCGCCCACGCCGCGAACGAGAATGTCCACGCCATCGGAGCTGGAGTTGGCGATGCGCTCATAGACTTGAAACTTGCCGGGTTCGATATGGCTCGCCACATGCAAACCGAGAACGATGTCGGGCTTCGGGAACCGCCTGTACAGCCCATCGATCAGCATCGCCGCAGCACCGCCAAGGATTTCCTCCGCGGGCTGAAAGATCACGATCACCGTGCCCCGCCACTCGGCTTTCATCGCCACGAGCTGCCGCGTCGCGCCGACGAGGCTTGTCATGTGCACATCGTGGCCGCAGGCGTGCATGACGCCCGTCTCCTGACCATCGGGACCGACCGCTCTGGCCTTCGAGGCGTACGGCAAGCCGTTGCGCTCGGTGACGGGCAGGCCATCCATGTCGGCGCGCAGCATCACCACAGGACCCTTGCCGTTGCGGATGACACCGACGACACCATAACGGCCGATGCCGCTCGTCACCTCTACTCCGGGGATCGCACGCAGCTCCTGCACGATGCGCGCACTGGTCTGCTTCTCCTGAAACGACAACTCCGGGTTGGCGTGCAGGTTTTCGAAGAGCGTCTTGAGATTGGCCGCGTAATCGGCAGCGGCGGCGGCCGAGATCGCTCGCGCCTGCGAACCTGAGTCTGCGGCCCGAGAAGCGACCGAACCGAAGACGACGGCCACGATACCCGCGACCAGCCCCACAACAACCGTATTACGCATGAGTGATCCTCCCGATTGCCTTGGATCCTTGCAAGCCGCAGGGTCGCCTGTCAAAGTCTTCCGGCCATACGCGGGAGGTACACATGTTCAGTCACGTCATGATCGGCTCCAACGACCTCGATCGATCGCAACGTTTTTACGATGCTGTTCTCGGCGTGCTCGGGGCGCAAGGCGGCCCGATGCGCAACACGACGCCGGCAGGGCACACCCGGCTCTTTTATGCGCATGACGGCGGAATGCTGTGCATCACTCAGCCCATCAACAACCAGCCGGCCACCAGTGCCAACGGCGCAACGCTCGGTTTCAAATGCAGCTCGCCGGAGCAGGTCAAGGCGTTTCACGGCGCTTGCGCCCGCATCACCGCATACACTCGCTGCAGCAGCAGAAAGGTCGCGGTAACGTTGGTCTTGAGCGTGAACTCGAGATCGAGCGCGGTCTGATCGAGGAAATCCTTGAAGCGCCCCACCCCTGCGCAATGGATCAGGGCATCGATGCGACCAAACCGTGCCAGACAGGCCTCGACCGGCTGCGTGGGCGCGTCGGCCAAATCGCCAGCCACCACCTCGCAGCGGACGGTGCTGCTGTCCAATCGGGTCTTGAGTGTCTCAAGGTCGCTACGGGTGCGCGCCGAGAGACACAGCGCAAGCGGGGATCCGGCCACCTCGGCTCGCCGGGCCAAAGCTTCCACGACCGCACGCCCGATGCCCTTGCCGGCACCGGTGATCAGTACAACCCTGTCCTGCGTGGTTTTCTCTTTCATGATGAGCCTCTGGTAGGCTGTCGATTATGCTTGATTCATACGAAATCCGGATTCGAAAGGAAGCCCTGAAGTTCGCCGCCAGCCACATGACGGTGTTCCCGGACGGCACCAAAGAGGCGCTGCACGGGCACAACTACTTCCCGACCCTGACGCTGACGGTGCGCGACGCCTCGT
The DNA here is from genome assembly GCA_010029775.1 of Gammaproteobacteria bacterium. Classification (GTDB taxonomy): domain Bacteria; phylum Pseudomonadota; class Gammaproteobacteria; order Steroidobacterales; family Steroidobacteraceae; genus UBA964. Next base: position 4,613 of record RGWK01000105.1, on the reverse strand, counting down.
TTGAGGCCATGCTGCCGTTCTCGCATTTCAAGGCTGGCATGCGCAAGATCGCGAACGCCTGGGACGAGAAGGTGCTGATCGCGAGCCGCAACCCGTTTTACCGACTGCAGCGCCAAGACGAGCACGAACTCGAATTCACGCTCTGCGGCAAACGCTATGTCTTGCCCGCCGACGAAGTGGTCGTGCTCGACACCGACAACATCTCCTGCGAGACCCTGGCCCGAGCGTACTTCGATTCGCTGCACGCGCAGCTTCCCGAAGCGTTTGCCTCAGAGAACATACGGTCGGTGTCCGTGTACATTGAGGAGAGCCCCGGCCAAGGGGCGGCGTACAGCCACGCCAAGAGCTGACCCCTCGTGCGCATCCCTGCCCTCTCACGTCACGCCTTCTGTTCACTGTTCTTAGCGCTGTGGCTCTGCATCGCCAGCAGCCATGCCGCAAGCGGCGCAGAGCAGAGCGCTCTGGATGCGGTGACCGCACAGGAACGCGACGCCTTGTTCCGCAGCATCGATGCCGGCACGAAGCGCTCCATCGCCTTGCTCGAGGAGCTCGTCAATCAGAACTCCGGGACCTTCAATGTGCCGGGAGTCACGCGAGTCGGCGAGCGTTTGCGTCGAGAGTTCATCGAACTCGGTTTCAGCACGCGCTGGGTCAAGATGGATGCAGTCGGCCGCGCCAGTCACCTCGTGGCGGAGCGGCGCGGCAGCCAGGGCAAACGCCTGCTGCTGATCGGACACATGGATACCGTGTTCGAACCATTCAGTGCCTTCAAAACTTTCAAGCGCGAAGGCGATCGTGCGGCGGGGCCTGGCGTGCACGACATGAAAGGTGGTCTCGTCGTCATGATCGAAGCCTTGCGCGCCCTGCACGCCATGGGCGCGCTCGAGGATCGTTCGATCACGGTGTTCATCACCGCCGACGAGGAGTATCCCGGCGAGCCGGCGAGCCTCTCGCGAGCCGAGTTCATCGAGGCGGGTCAGCTCGCAGAGGCCGCGCTGTGCTTCGAGTCCGGTATCTCCGTCGATGGCAAAGACTACGTATCGACGGCCCGCCGCGGCGCAACCGACTGGCGTCTGGAGGTCGAAGGCGTTGCGGCCCACTCCTCCGGGGTGTTTGGCCCCGGCGTAGGTGATGGGGCCGTGTTCGAAATCGCGCGCATCATTGCCCGCTTCCATGACGAACTGCGCGAGCCGAATCTGACCTTCCACCCCGCCATGATTACCGGCGGCGGCGCTACAAAGCTCGAAGACAGCGGCACGGCCTCGGCGACGGGCCGCGTGAATATCGTTGCAGCCAACGCCCAGGCGATCGGCGACATCCGAGCCCTGACCCCGGAGCAACTCGAACGGGTCAAGCAGAAGATGCAAGCCATCGTTGCTGCGAATCTGCCGAAGACGAAAGCCCGGATCGAATTCAAGGATTTCATGCCGCCAATGGCGCCCACGCCTCGCAACCAAACGCTGTTCCTGCAGTACGCCGCGCAGAGCGAGGCGGCAGGGCTCGGTTCGGTGCTCGAGCTCGATCCGATGCAGCGCGGCGCCGGTGACTCCGCGTGGATCTCACCCTACGTGGCAACGATCACGGGTCTTGGCATGAGCGGCAGCGGCAGTCACACGATCAACGAGAGCGTCGAACTTTCGACGTTGCCCAAGCAGGCCAAACGGGCGGCGCTACTGATTCGTGCCCTGACGCGTTGACGGCGTTTCCGGCGGATCGACCAGAAACCCGCCCGATTGACGCTGCCACAAGGTGGCGTAGAGGCCGCCGCGATCCAGCAACTCGCGATGCGTGCCCTGCTCGACGATGATGCCCTTGTCCATGATGACGAGCCGGTCCATCGCAGCAATGGTCGACAGACGATGTGCGACCGCAATCACGGTCTTACCTTCCATCAAGGCGTACAGGTTTTCTTGAATGGCCTGCTCGACCTCGGAGTCGAGCGCGCTCGTCGCCTCGTCCAACACTAATATCGGCGCGTTCTTAAGCAGCACCCGGGCGATGGCGATGCGCTGGCGTTGGCCGCCTGAAAGCTTGACGCCACGCTCGCCGACATGCGCCTCAAAGCCGCGGCGCCCGGCCGGATCCACGAGCGCTGCGATGAACTCGTCGGCGTGAGCCTTGCGCGCTGCGGAATCGACCTCGGCCAGCGTCGCCTCAGGTTTACCGTAGCGAATGTTCTCGAGTACCGAGCGGTGCAGCAACGACGTGTCCTGCGTCACAACGCCAATGGATGCGCGCAACGAATCCTGGGTCACGGTCGCGATGTCCCGCCCATCAACGAGGATTCGACCTTGTTCGATGTCGTAAAACCGCAGCAGCAGGTTCGTCAACGTGGACTTCCCGGCGCCCGAGCGTCCGACAAGACCCACTTTTTCGCCCGGTGCGATGTCGAGCGTCAGGCGATCGATCACCGGCGCCTGCCCCGCCACCACCGGCTTACCATAGTTGAAGGTCACCCCTTCGAAGCGGATCGCACCTTCCGAGACCGCGAGTGGCGTGGCCGTCGCCGCATCCTTAATGGCACGCTCACGCGCAATGCTCTCGATGCCATCCTGCACGACCCCGACATCTTCGAAGAGCGTCGCAATTTCCCAGATGATCCACTGGGACATGCCCTGCATGCGCAAGGTCAGACCGACCGCGAAGGCGATGGCGCCGGTGCTGAGGTTACCCTCGTGCCACAACCAGACCGACATCGCACCCATGCCGAAAATCAAAAACCCGGACAGCGCCTGCAGCGTGGCAGTCAGCAGGGTCGCCATACGCATGGATCGATAGACGGCCGAAAGCATCCACTCCATGCCCTCCTTGGCGTAGGCATCCTCACGATCGGCATGCGCGAAGAGTTTCACGGTGGGGATATTGGTGTAACTGTCGACGACCCTGCCCGTGACAAGCGAGCGCATGTCTGCTTGCGCCTCCGAAAGCTTGCCGCGCATCGAGAAGTTGCCGCGCAACCCCTGATGTACCACCGCCTCACTGATGAAGTTGAGCAGCGGCAAGGCGATCAGAGCCAGCGCCGCCATCCACAGCAACCGATCGCCGTACGTCTGCCAAAAGTTCGCCCGCTCGGCACCGGCGAGCAGATCGACAAGATCACCCAGAAAGGCAAAGAGAAACACCTCGAGCAGCGCGATCGATGCCGACAACACCGTTGCCGCCAGCAGGAGCGGCCAAAAGGGCTTCGTGTAATGCCAGCAGAACTCCACCAGACCCCGCGGCGGTACCGCAGGCGGCTCGGGCGGAAAGGGATCGACGAGCGACTCGATCCAGCTAAAGAGGCGATTGAACAACGTAGCGCCGCTCCTAAAACTCAATAGCCGCGCCCGACGTCAACGACCGAGAGCATCCGCTCGCCCGCGACATACCGGCGAAGATTCTCACGCAACACGCGCACGCTCGACTCCACACCGAGATCAGAGTCACCGGAGATATGCGGCGTCAGCACGAGATTGGGCTGCGCCCAGAGCGGATCGTCCTTCGGCAGCGGCTCCGGATCGACGACATCGAGCGCCGCAGCTGCGATGGTTCGGCTCTTCAACGCGGTGGTCAGATCTGCGGTAACCACCGTCTGTCCACGGCCGACATTGATGAAGAACGCAGTGCGCTTCATCCGCGCGAACATCGCTGCATCGAAAATCCCTCGGGTTTCGGCCGTCAGCGGTAAAGCGTTGACGACCACATCAGCCTGCCCGATCAACGCCCCGAGTTCGCTCGACGCTCCCACATACTCGACGTAGTCGGGCTTTTGCTGCGGTGTCGCGCGCGTCGCGATGACACGCATGCCGAGGGCGTTCGCCCGTTTGGCGACCTCGCTGCCGATACCGCCGAGCCCGACGATCAGCATGGTCTTGCCCGAAATCACCGACATGGGCGCACGACTCGAGTCAGCGGCCCACAGGCGTTGCTCGCGCAAAGGGACCCAGGCATATAAACCGCGGGATAGTGCAAAAGTGAAAGCGATCACGTGCTCGGCAATGACCGGTGCCGAGATCGCGCGCAGGTTGGTGACCATGATCTGCCGCTCCCGCAACACGGTCGCCCGCACAGCACACGCCTCAACACCGGCATAAACGGTCTGCAACCAGCGCAGATCTTTACCGGCTGCGAGCAGCCGCTCGTCGCAGATGAACGCCGATCGACCGATCACGGCATCGGCCCCGGCCGCGACTGCCGCTGCCGAGTCGGGTGAACCGGCGCCGACAAACTGCACGCCCGGGGCCTGCGTCCGCAGGGCCTCAAGCAGGCCCGGCACACCCGTATCGACGATGATCTTTTGCGGCGCGCGCCAGCGCGGCTGCGACGAGACCGGCGCGGGTGACTCGCGAAGGCCGAACTCCGCCATCAGACGCTCGCCCTCACGGCTCGGCTGTTGGGCCAATGCGTCGGGCACCGCCCCCATTAGCATGAGCATTGCCGAAAGAAGTACCGTGTAACCGCTCCGCGCTGTATCGATCATTAAAGTCATATCCCGCCCTCAAAGATCAAAATCGGTAACGCAGTTTAAGAAATACCTGATCCGCCGTGATGCGATCGAACGCACCACTCCACAGCGGGCCCACCCCGCGACGCGGCGCGCCCTCCTCGAAGAATTCGCCGCCACGTCCGTAGAC
>RGWK01000104.1 GCA_010029775.1 Gammaproteobacteria bacterium | reverse complement strand
CCGAGTGGGCGAGGTGACGCTCAAGGGTTCCAAGACCAGTTCCATGAGCGGTTCGGTCGGCGCGAGTGTCAGCAGTCAGGCCGAAGGCTCCAATCCGATCATCATCAAGGTGGGTGTGGGTGACGTTCGCGTGGATCTGACCCAGTGAAGTTTTCTGCCCGGTTCGATGCATGGCACGCCTGGCTGCCGTTGGCAGTGTTTGTATTGGTGATTGCCCTGATCGCCAGTTTCGATGTGGATCGTCGTCTGGCGGAGCGCTTGTTTGTCGATACGCAGACCGGGCACTGGCTTGGCGAAGGCACCTTCTGGGCGGATACGTTGCTCCACCGTTGGGGGCGAAACTTTGCCCGCCTGCTGGGTGTGGCGGGTATCGTGGCCTGGCTGCTCAGCTTCAAGCTGCCGCGCCTGCGACCTCACCGACGTGCGCTGGGCTATTACGTCGCCTGCATGGCCGTGGTGCCATTGCTTGTGGGCGGTCTCAAGATCGCAACCAACGTCGATTGCCCGCGTGATCTGCAGGGATACGGCGGTGATCGTCCCTATATCGAATTGTTTGGTGATCGACCCGACGGTTTGCCGAGAGCCGAGTGTTTTCCGGGCGCGCACTCCTCGTCGGCATTTGCACTTTTTTGCCTGTACTTCCTTGGTCTCGCCTACAGTCGGCGCATGGCGATGATGGGATTGTCGGTAGCACTGGCTCTGGGGGCCGTCTTTTCTCTGGATCAGCAGGCTCGCGGCGCGCATTTCGTGTCGCATGACCTCTGGTCTGCCGCCATCGCCTGGGCGATCTGTTTACTCTTCTATCGGTACCTTTGGCGTGGGGAGCTGCGTGCATGAAACGACTCGGACGCATTCTTCTCAAGGGGCTGATCACCATCCTGCCGATCGGTTTGACGCTCTACTTTGCCTACTGGCTCGGCGTTACCGCGGAGTCGGTGCTGGCCGGACCCCTCAAATGGTTGCTGCCGGTGGGCGCGTACCGCCCCGGCATGGGGTTGATCGCCGGCTTTCTGGTCATGTTCATCGTGGGTCTTGCCGTCAATGCCTACGTGGTTCGGCGGGTTTTGTTGTGGGGCGAGACCCTGGTTTTGCGGGTACCGCTGTTGAAAACCGTCTATGCAGCACTTCGCGATCTGACGGCCCTGATGAAACTCGGAGAGACCCCCGGCGAGTTGCAGCGTGTGGTCATGGTCCAGTGGGGGCCGGGTCGTGCGATCGGCTTCGTCACCCAGGAGAACGCCACGGTGCCCGGTCTCGGAACCGACGAGTCTCTGGTCGCCGTCTACTTGCCCATGAGTTACCAGATTGGCGGTTACACTCTGTATCTGCCACGTGACCGGATACAGCCGACTGATCTGACGGTCGAGGCGGCCATGCGCATCGTGTTGACCGGTGGGCTGCAGACTCAATGAGGTGAAGTGATGTCAAACGTCGACTATTCGATCCGCGGACGGATTGCGGTGATCGCCTTTCAGGCGCCGCCCGTCAATAGCCTAGGGTTCGCACTGCGCGATGGGCTGGTCTCAGCCCTCGAGCGCGCTTCAGCTGACGCTGCCGTCGACGGCATAGTGCTGATCGGCAGCAATGGCACGTTCAGCGCAGGTGCGGATATCCGCGAGTTCGGCGGCGCTGCGGTACGACAAGGCCCGACTTTGTGGACGCTGAATTCTTTGCTCGACTCGATGCCAAAGCCCGTGGTCGCCGCCATCGAAGGTGTGGCGCTCGGCGGCGGACTCGAGCTCGCCATGAGCTGCCACCATCGGGTCGCACTGGCCACAGCGAGAGTGGGTCTGCCCGAGGTCAAGCTCGGCTTGTTGCCGGGTGCCGGCGGTACGCAGCGTTTACCGCGTCTGATCGGCATCGAGAATGCGCTTAACGTCATGCTGTCCGGTGAACCGTTGTCGGTCGGCATGTTCGCGAAGTCTCCGTTGTTCGATGCCGTGGTCGAAACGGACCTCCTCGGAGCCGCCGTCAAGGTCGCCGAGACGTCCGCGGCAGCGCTCAAGACGGGGCAAGCTCTGCCGCGTGCGCGTGATCAGCGTATTCGCGAGCCCGATCTCGAGGCGCTGATGGGTTTTGCTCGGAATACCGTCAAGACGGCGTTTAAGGAATATCCCGCACCGCTCGCCATCATCGATGCGGTGCAGTTCGGCGCGAAAAACGGTTTCGATGCCGGGCAGGCGGAAGAGGGCCGGCTGTTCAAGCAGCTCATGGACGGTACGGTATCGGCGTCGCTGCGGCATATTTTCTTTGCCGAGCGTGCGGCGTCGCGTATTGCGGATCTGCCTGCTGATACCAAGCCGCGCAACGTACAGCAGGTGGCAGTCATCGGCGCGGGCACCATGGGCAGCGGCATCAGCATCAACTTCCTGAACGCCGGCATTGGCGTGCGCCTTCTCGAGCTCAACAAGGAAGCGCTCGATCGCGGCGTGGTGCGTATCCGCGAAGTGTTCGAGGGCCAGGTCAAGAAGGGCAAGCTGGATGTCGCGAAGCTCGAGGCACGCATGGCGCTGCTCAAACCCGTGCTGGCCTATGAAGACATCGGTGACGCGGATCTTGTCATCGAGGCGGTGTTCGAGGAGATGAGCGTCAAGGAGCAGGTGTTTTCCAAGCTCGATGCCGTCATGAAGCCCGGCGCGATTCTCGCCACCAACACCTCGACGCTCGATGTCGATCACATCGCGGCAATTACCCAACGTCCGCAAGATGTCATCGGGCTGCACTTTTTCAGCCCGGCCAACATCATGAAGCTGCTCGAAGTGGTGCGCGGTGCAAAGACCGCACCGGACGTGCTCGCTACAGCAATGACACTGGCCAAGAAAATCAAGAAGACCGCCGTGGTCTCGGGCGTGTGCGATGGATTCATCGGCAATCGCATGGTCCATCAATACGTGGCGCAAGGAATGGCCATGGTCGATGAGGGTGCGAGTCCTGAGCAGGTCGATAAGGCGATCGAGAAATTCGGCTTTGCCATGGGCCCGTTCCGTATGGGTGATTTGGCGGGCAACGATATCGGTTGGCATATCCGCAAGCGTCAGTACGCCTCCGGCTCGCACGTGAAGCGACAGGTCGTGGCCGATCGGCTGTGCGAGATGGGTCGCTTCGGTCAGAAAACTGGCAGCGGCTGGTACGACTACAAGAAAGGCGATCGCAATGCGTATCCGTCACCGGTAGTCGCTGGCGTCATCGACGAGGCGCGCAAGGCTGCAGGCATCACACCGCGCAAGATCGAGCCTGCCGAGATCGTCGATCGACTGGTCTACGCACTCGTCAACGAGGGTGCACGCATCCTGGAAGAGAAGATCGCGCAGCGCGCCTCCGATATTGATCTCGTGTATCTCACTGGCTATGGCTTTCCGATCTGGCGCGGAGGACCCATGCGCTATGCGGACTCGCAGAGCCTCTACGAGGTGGCGCGTCGCATGCGTGCGTTCGGTGCACAGCCAGGAGGCGACGCCGAGTTCTGGACGCCAGCACCCTTGCTGGCGCGTCTTGCCGCCGAAGGCGGCTCATTCACGGGAGGTGCCGCATGAGCCGCGCCACATCAGGCCGCGAGGCCGTCATCGTATCGACCGCACGCACGCCCTTGACCAAGAGTTGGAAGGGCGCCTTCAACATGACACACGGCGCCACGCTCGGTGGTCATGTCATCAAGGCCGCCGTCGAGCGGGCCAAGGTGGATCCCGCATCGATCGAAGATGTGATCATGGGTTGCGCCTATCCTGAGGGTGCGACCGGGTTCAACATCGCGCGCCAAGCTTCTTTGCGTGCCGGCTTGCCGGTGACCGTTGCCGGGGTGACCGTCAATCGCTTCTGCTCGTCCGGATTGCAAAGCATCGCACTGGCTGCACAGCGCATCATTGCGGGTGAGGGTGATGTCTACGTGGCCGGTGGGCTCGAGTCGATTTCCTGTGTGCAGGGGAACGCGAACGAGCACATGGCTGCTGAGAGTTGGCTCACACGCAACAAGCCGGCGATCTATCACACGATGTTGCAGACGGCAGAGACGGTCGCCGCTCGCTACTCGATTTCGCGCGAGCGGCAAGACGAGTACGGCGCGCGCAGTCAGCAGCGGGCGTGCGCAGCTCAGGCGGCCGGACATTTCACGGCGGAGATCGCTCCAATCACCGTGCGGATGGCCGGTGTCGATCAGGCCGCCGGAGGCCGCTTGTTCACCCGCGAAGTCACCGCAGCGCAAGATGAAGGCCTGCGTGACGGCACGACGGTCGAGGCCATCGCGCGCATCCGTGCGGCAACGCCCGGTGGCACCGTGGCCGCGGGTAACGCCAGCCAGTTCTCCGATGGTGCGGGTGCGTGTGTCGTAATGAGTGCGGCCGAGGCCGCTCGGCAGGGCATCGAGCCGCTCGGCGCATTTCGTGGTTTCGCCATCGCAGGCTGCGAGCCCGACGAGATGGGCATCGGTCCTGTTTTCGCCATTCCGAAGTTGCTGTCGCGTACTGGAGTGAAACTCGAGAACGTCGGGCTCTGGGAGCTCAACGAAGCCTTTGCCGTGCAGGTGATCTACTGCCGTGACCGACTGGGTTTGCCGGACGATCGACTGAACGTCGACGGCGGCGCGATCGCTGTCGGTCACCCTTTTGGCATGAGCGGTCAGCGGCTGGTCGGCCATGCGCTGCTTGCCGGCAAGCGTCTCGGTGCGAAGTTCGTCGTCGCCACCATGTGCATCGGTGGCGGCATGGGAGCCGCCGGCTTGTTCGAGGTGTTCTGATGCGCGGGTGGGGCAGAGCATTATTCGTCTCTGCCCTCGTCGGTTTCGTGGGTGCAGGGGCGGCTATGGCGATCGAAATACCGCAGTACCGCGTTCTCGAGCAGGAGGGTGCCTACGAGTTGCGCGAGTACGCGCCGTATCTGCTTGCTGAAACCGAGGTCGACTCCGGCTTCATGAACGCCGGCAACGTGGCGTTCGGTCGACTGTTTCGTTACATCAGCGGTGCGAATTCGGCGCAGGCTGAAATTGCCATGACTGCGCCGGTCGAGCAGGGCCGCCGGGCAGATGGCGAGAAGATCGCCATGACTGCCCCGGTCGAGCAATCACGCGGGGAGGGCGTATACCGCGTGGGTTTCGTGGTGCCCCGCAAGTATTCACGCGACACCGTACCCAAGCCTCTGGATCCTCGAGTCGCCATCCGCGAAGTGGGTGCGCGCAAAGTAGCGGTATGGCGCTATTCGGGGCGTTGGACCGAAGAGAATTTCCGCGAGCATGAGCAGCAGCTGCGGCAGATTCTTTCTCGCAAGCAATTGCAGGCTGAGCCTGGTGACAGTGCGATCATCGCGCGATACGACGCGCCCTTCATGCCCTGGTTCATGCGGCGCAACGAGGTGATCATTCCCCTGCGCAGCACGCCGACATTGCACTAGTTGGGGCGCGCGGGTAGCGTACCGGCCCAATCATCCGCATGCTGGGCGACCGCGCGGCGTGTCTTGCGATCGAACAGACACAGCATCAACGCTTGCTGGCCTTTCATGTGAGCCTGCGGCCAGATACCGCGCACCAGTCGCGCATCGAGGCCGACCGTGTCATCGAAGCGAACCACGGCAGGTTGGACTTGCGGCTCGCGCAGGCCCGAGGCCTTGCGGCAGGCGACGGTAACGTCCTTGTCATGCTGGGCCCAGGCACCGGGCGAGCTGGCATTTGCGATGCGGGGTGATCCCGCGACGCCGGAGAGAGCTAAAACGCACAGGGTCAACGTGCTTAATGTTGTTGATGTGGTATCACGGAACAGCAAACGGAGGTTTCTCATGACGACTTCTCCTGAAGACTTGCGCAGCCTGCAGCCGCTCGGTTCGCTGGATCGTCGCACATTCGTCACGACCGCGCTGGCGGGAGGCTTTGCGGCGGCCACATTGCCCGTCAGTGCTACCACCATCGTGACGGAAACCACGGGGCTCGATGCCGGGGAAACGCGGATCCCCGTGGCCGACGGCGAGTTGCCCGCCTACTTCGCGCGGCCCGCAGGTGCCGCAACGGTGCCCGTAGTACTCGTCATCCAGGAAATCTTTGGCGTACACGAACATATCCGCGATGTCTGCCGGCGCTTCGCCAAGCTCGGCGCGTTGGCGGTAGCGCCAGAGCTGTTTTCCCGCCAGGGCAACCCCGCGACGGTCAGCGACATGGCGGCGTTGATGCGCGATATCGTCGCGCGCGTTCCCGATGCGCAAGTCATGTCGGACCTCGATGCGACCGTGGCCTGGGCGCGCGGTCGCGGTGGACGACAGCGGGTGGGCATCACGGGCTTTTGCTGGGGTGGTCGAATCACGTGGTTGTACGCAGCCCACAGCGCCGATGTGGCGGCGGGCGTCGCGTGGTACGGTCGGCTCGTCGGCACCGCCAGCGAGTTGCAGCCGCAGCATCCGGTGGATGTGGCAGCGCGACTGCAAGCGCCCGTGCTGGGTCTGTACGCCGGCCGCGACGGTGGTATACCGCTGCAGTCAGTCGAGGCGATGCGCACCGCGCTTGGCCAGCCTGGCGTGTCTCGCGACGCATCGGCTTCAACGATCGTGGTGTATCCCGAGGCGCAACACGGCTTCGACCGAGCCTGCAACTGGTTTCGCGCCAATGGGCTGGCGCTTGCGCAGACGAAGATCTGAGTGCTGCTGAAGTTCGACGCCGTTTGTCTGGCGTTCGGTTCGAGGCCATTGCTCGACCGGGTGTCACTGCAGGTCGCTGAGGGTGAGCGCGTCTGTGTGGTCGGTCGCAATGGCGAAGGCAAATCGTCGCTGCTGCGTCTGGTTGCTGGCCGCTCACCGCCCGATGACGGTGCGGTGTGGATCAAGCCCGGCGCCCGCCTTGCGATGCTGGCGCAGGATCTCGACGTCGTCGAGGGCACCCGCGTCGGTGAGGTCGTGCGGGGTGGATTGCCGCCTGCGGCGGGTGAAAGCTGGGAAATAGGGCATCGCGTCGAGTCGATCCAGTCGCGTCTCGGTCTCGATGCTGATCGTGTGTTTGCCGAGTTGTCGGGCGGGTGGCAGCGGCGTGCGCTGCTCGGTCGAGCGCTGGTCAGCGACCCTGACATCCTGCTGCTCGATGAGCCCACCAATCATCTCGATATCGAGGCGATCGAATGGCTTGAACAGATGATGCTGGATTTTCGCGGTGCATTGCTTTTCGTCAGCCATGATCGAGCCTTCGTCAATCGGCTGGCCACCCGCGTCGTGGAGCTCGATCGCGGACAGCTGAGC
>RGWK01000103.1 GCA_010029775.1 Gammaproteobacteria bacterium | reverse complement strand
CCGACCGCTCCAATTTCCACGGCATCAGACAGCCTCCAACAACGCCAAAGGAATCAAATTCAACGTGCATCGGCAGTTCGGGTGCGCGGGAGGCATCACCTCACCATTCGGGAACACGCCCTCCACTGACACGCGCAAACCATTCAAATCCATACATACGGGACAGACTTCGATGCCCTGCCACCCAGACGGACCCGCCACCCACTCCTTCTGCGCCAACGACAAATCCAAATAGCCCTGATCCGCCGCCTGATACCAGCCCAACACCTGCCCAGCATTCTGAGCCGCCATCACTTCAGTCCGAGCAATCGTCAACGCTCTCGCATTAATCAAACGCTGCGAATACCCGAACCCCGCAACCTGAGCCGCCTCCAACGCCGACGCTGGAGACAAACCAAACTCCAACAAGCGCTCCAATTCCCGCTCTTGAAACGACTCAACTGCCTGCGCCCACCGCGGATGAAGCCCTACAACATTACGAATCTGTGACGCCGCGACCGCCACCCCAGTGCCCCGCGTCAACGACTCAGCAATAATTCGACGGACCTGACCAAGCGCCTCCGTCTCAATATTCCGAATCAACAAACCCACACGCTCATTCGCCCACGCGACCGCGCGAGGATCAGTCGCGTTAAACCTCACCATTGCTGACAAGCCGCTAGGCAACGCCTCAATAGCCGCCCGCGACGCCGCCAACACCTGCTCCTGCACTCCCTCAGAAACAGAACGCATCGCCTCCCTCAACCCGCCCGCAATCTCAGAAGCCAAAACCTCCTGAAACAACCGAAGATCCGAAACCTGCCCGCGCTGCTGCAACTCCATAGCACGACGAGCCACCTGCACAGCCGAAGCCACAGTACGAAACGCATCGCCATACAGCGCTTGCAGCGCCTCAACATCAGCAAGCAACTGCGGGTCGATAATCTCCCCCGCCTTCGCTACAGGCTTAGATGACACAAACGGCATGACTACTCCTTGGCATCAGCCGTTGTAGCGCCGTTAGCCTCCGCGGTCGACCCGCCTGACAACTGTTGGAAAAGATCAGGCTGCGGTGCAGCAGGCGCCTCGGGCGCGGGCGCGCCTTGCGGCGGCATCCCCATACCCATAGGCATCATGCCACCCTCTTCCTCCGATTTCTTCGGCAAATTAGCCAAACCGCGGAGATGGTTGTCCAACTCAAGATCAGGCTGCATCACACCAGCCGCCGCCATCTTCGAAATGAAATCACCAAGGACAGCAAGGTCGACGTGGGTGATCTCGCCACACTTCACCTTCGGCAAACGATCCGTTTTCATACCGTTGAGTTTGAACAACCGAGGAATCGCATGACTGTTGAAGATATCCGCGATGGACTCTGCGATCTGCTGAATCGCTGAGGTAAACAAGTCAATCTTCGAGGCGCCCAAAGCAAACGAGCCAACCTTTTCGTGCCCCAGCAGAATAAAGTCCGCCAGCACCGTCATCGCGATCCGCTGGTCGTACCGCGCGACGATCTGATCCGTATTGAATTGGCGTGTGCCGCCGCTAGAGAGCAGCGTGAGGCGATACAGTTCGCGACCCTGTTCATCGTAAGCGAGCGGGAATAGGACGCCTTCGTTCTGGTTGCGCTTAATGTTGCGGATGAGATCCTGCATGGCATTCCGCGCCGCAATCTCCGCGCCCGTAGCGTTCGAGGAAAGCATCGACGGCGGCACATACGCCACGGGAAGCCCCGCTAGGTCACGCTCAATACCGACAGCCTCAATCTCCTCAATCGTTTTCTTGAACTTCCACGGACGGTACGCATTACGGAGCACCGACCGCCCCTCAGGGTTATTGCGCGGGTTCGCTGTACGGAACAGAAGCCCTTTTTCAATCGGGATGTAAACCAGACCCTTCGGGACGCTCGGGTCATGCTGCCAAAAGCCGCGAATCGACCCGTCCTCATCAAAATCCCACTCCCACAACGTCTCCTGCGCGCGAAGTGCGATCTTTCTCCACCCAATCTTCTTGTCGGTATGGCGCGAACGGGTCCGCCCCGTCGACTCCTCGGGACCAACACGCTTCTTGTAAACGATCTCACAGAAAGCAAAGCCATACGGCAAGAACGACAAAATCTGTGTGAGCATTGACTGCCACGACTCCGACATGTCGTGCATGCACTCTTCAAGAAAATCAGCCGCGTCCTGATCTTTCTTCTTTACGTCAGCGTTTTTGCCATCCGTGTATGGCTCAACCCCCCATTCGATAGCGAGGATTAGCCTCTCAATCGCATAGAGCATCGCTCCAATGACAGGATCGTTGTCCTGCATCTCTCGGTATGTCCGAACGCCACGTTTGCCTTTAAGGTCATCAATGAAATCATCAATGACGAAGCCACTTGTGCGCTGTAGACCCGAAGAGCCAAGTTCACGAAAGTCGGGTTGAGCCATGCGCCAAGCCTACGGCGCAACCACCATTTACTTTCCCGTCACTAGGGCTTAGTCCTCGGCAGACGCATCGTTGAAAGTTAAATCCTCCAACATGAAAGCAATCAACCGAAGAGCCTGCACCTCAGAAAAGCCAGCCTTCACCAAAGTACGAAACACCTCATTCATCACAACAGCAGCCATCGAAAGCGGTGATTCGTCGTCATTAACAGACATGTGCCCCACCCTAGCGGGTGGGGCACTGCCCGAGCGACTGCCGCAGGGGGGTGGGGGTCAGTCGCTAGAATCCACGCGGTAGTAGTAGCCGCACTTCTGGCAGGTGTATTCGTTGTAGCACCGCCCGAGGTTCTTGCCCCTCATGCTGTGCTCGCATCCGACTTCAACCACCAGCGCTGCCTTCTTCTGGTCCTTGGTGGTGCTGAATGAGAACGCGGGGACGATGACCAGCAGGATGTTCCCGTTCGACCCACCCTCCTGACCGCCGTGCTGGGGCGGAGCGACCGAAATGTCGACCGACTTGGGTAGGACTCCGCCGAACGCCTCCGTGGCTGCTTCCTTGACCGCGGCGCTCAGTGCGTCGGACGAAATTCGGCAGAAGGTGCCATACCCGCTGGCGTGGATTCGTCCGCCAAGCGCGAGCAGATCAGCCGCGCTGCCCACCGTTTCGATCTTGACAACGGAGTCAAACGCGGCGGGTAAACCACCCCACGCGTCCACCTTCTCCTTCGCCCGCATGTACGGGTTGACTGCTGTTGTGGTCATGCTGCCTCCTTCAACTCGCTGACCTTCTGTGGTTGGAACCCAAGGTCGCGCTCCACCGCGGGGACGATGCCCCTGAATGTTGCCGCCTCCAACTCGCTGAGGCTGAAGTAGCCCCACTCTGACTCCCAGCCTTCGACCAGCCCGAAGAACGTGTCCTTGCCGTCGAATTCTGTCGCGTACCAGCGCCACCCGTTGTACGGGGAGAAGAACTTGACCTGAGCGACCGCTTCTTCGCCCTGCCCCTCCGTCGCGCCGATCAGCGGCAGACGCTTGCGCGCCTCCGCTGTCAGCAACTTGTGCCCTCGCTTGCCGTTCACCTTGCTCCTTTCTCGAAGGGTCTCCGTCCCTCCACTGACACTATAGCGGGCTTTATCGCCCATGTCAACCACCACACCCGCGCGGGTGCGACTTCGACGCGTCGAACCAATACTTCACGCCGTACTTGTCGTGGGACTCGCGCGCCACATCGATAAGCGCCCAACGATCCTTGCCGTCATCGCGCTTGCCAACCTTCAGCCAGCCGATGTAGCCATCGCATCCGCCACATCGCGACACTTCGATCTCTACGGCATCGGGATGCGCGCTGTGCCACTCGCGGGTCTTGTCCGCAGCCTTGACGAAACGGTACTTGACGTTCTGTGCGGTCACCCGCTCGCGGATACGCATGCCGCTGCCCATCGTGACGCGCTCCAGCACTGGCACATCGTTACGCTTGCCCATGCTTCTCCCCTTACGGATGGAACTGCTGCCCGAGGCGGACCACTGACGTCCAGTGCGCGTAGCGACCGCAGTGGTAAAGTTCGTGGTGGACGAATGCGTCCGCGTTTGCCTCTTCACGGTCGACGCCTCGCGGGCTTGCCCATCCGCAAGTGCAGATTGCCTGAACGACCGTCCGTTCTTGTTTCGTCATCGGGCACCTCCGTAAGTCTTGAGGGTGCCCGTTGAAGTCAGCACCACCATTCTCCCGTCTGGCAGTCTCACCGCTGTGGTCTCCATCCTGCTCCTTTCTTGGAGGACTCCTTCCTCCACTACAAGTATACCGAGAATCTTTACCGCGGTCAAGTAGTGGCTGGCGGGTTCGTGATCCCGCGTCCGACATTCTCCTTGGGCACCAGCGCCAAGATCAGCACCGCGTCCTCCTCAAGAGAGTGAGTCCACTGGACCAGCGGGTAGCGCCGACGTCGATGCGCCAACTGGCAGTACGCCCGCTGCAAATCCGTCCGCCGATCACCCGTCCGTGGCATCCGCCTAGCGACCGCCCAACGGTCGGGATGCTTCTCCAACTCCCGAAGAAACGAGCGGTACTTGTGGTACGCCTCTGTCGGCTTTTCGCTTGGTTCCTTGAATTCCAACTCCATGTCTTTCCCCTTTCCGTGGGTCTCCATCCCCACGCCCGAACCGTAACACGGTCATGTATCAGATTGAAGATCAATGTCGGTCCGCCACCAGTCGTAGACCGACTCGGGGAATTCCGCCATCAGCGACTCCTGCGTCTCGAACATCTGCCAAAAGTCGTTGTAGTCCCGCTTCCTGTCGGGCGTCCGCAACGGCATCACGCCGAACCGTTCAATCGGGACGTAACGCTGGCTGTGCGCCCATACCAACGCATCCATGCCGCTCTTAAACGGTCCGTAGAGGCGATCATCCGAATCGGGCTGGAAAACCATGACCACACACGGTCCGTAGCCCTTAATCGGCGTCTCAATCGCCTCAACCATCTCCACAATCTGATTTCTAAGCAGTTCCATTGCCATGATCCTACCCCGCGACCTTCGCGGTGATAAGACCCTCGTCAATCAACCACTGTGCAGTGCGTCCGTAGGAACCCTGCAACTGCCATGCGAGTCCCGTGTCGACCAACTCCTGAAAGAGACCGATCACGTCCTCCTCAGCCATGTCGCCCTCCTCGAAACGCATCAACTTCTGTGCCAACTTGAGCATCTGCTCCCCTTTCCTCATCGTGCCGCGGGTTGCCATGACAACCAGCGGTCGTATTCTGCCTTTTCCTTCTTGAACCTTGCCGCCGCCTTGGTGGTGTAGGTGGCGAGGATCTCGCTAGGCGTCTGACCCTTCTTGAGTCCCATCAGCGCGACCACCTGCGCCTTGGTGGTGTCGCTCCACGCATCGGGGTAGTGGATGTAGGGCATCCCTGCGTCTTTCTTCATCTCCTCGCTGAGTCCTTCGACCAGCCACAGTTCCGCGGCGCGGTAGGTCTTAAATTCCTTCCAGCGGCTCGAACTGTCGGCGGTTGCCGCGTAGATTTCGATGACCGAACCGTCTAGCGAGAGGCTCTTCTCTGCCTTCTTGGCGAGCCTCTCAGCCTTCGCTGCTGCCGCTGCCGCCTTGGCTTCCTTGGTGCGCTTTCCCTCGCCCTGCGTCCACTCAGAGGGCGCTGAGGGGAAGCAGACCGTGCAGAGGATCTCGCCTTCCTGCTCCACCGCGTCCGCCTCAGTCAAACCCGACAGTTTGGGGAGCCAGCCGAACTGGGTTGAGTCGTAGCAGGTGTGGCAGTGCATGCTGGAGTGGATGTGCTGGACGAGGAAGAACCGTGACCAGAGGTGCTGTCGGTAGATCGCGTCCAGTTCCGCAATCTCCTTCTTCACCGCGGCAAGTTCCGCCTCCTTCTCTTCGCTTTTGGCGAGTGCCTGCTTGACCCATTCGCTGTCGCTTTCCGCGGCGAGAGCGAGCGCCTCGGCGTAGGTGCCGTCCCACTCCCATTCCCTGCTGTAGCGGTCGGCTGGAGCCTTCTTGGTCTGCCCAACCGAGCGGCGAACCGCGTCTTGGGCGTATTCGAGGTCCATTCCGAGCGCGATGCGCTGGTAGTAGAGGTCGCTCAGGCGCGTATCCGTCGCCACCGCTAGTTGGTGGAGCGGACTTCTCGTTGCTGTCATTGGGTCTCCTTTCCCACTAACAGTATGCCAGAAAACTAGACCTCGGTCAAGTCTCCAGAGCCGAAATGTGGATCATTAAGCGCCGCTTCGAGGAATCGCTGCAACGCGTCCAACTGCTCTGGAGTGACGATGACCTGCGACGCATCCGTGAATTCGATGATGACCTCGCGGGGCACATCTCTCTCGCCTTCGGGGAACAGATCTCCGAGGGGGTGAATCGGGCGGTCAAGGAACGTGCGTACTTCAAGTGTGTTTTCGTCCATACAACCGACTATACCCCACCCGCTACACGGGAGTCAAGTCATTTGTCTTTTTTGTTGCGATGGTAAGCGAGGATTGCCGCACCCTTACGCTTCGCATCAGCCTTCGATGAGGCGCCCCACGCCTGCAACGACAGCAAAAGCCTTGTCGGCTCACCCTTCGCGTCCCGCTCGGGACCATTCATGTTGCCCATGCGCGTGAGGAACTGTCCGCGACGGATGTTGTTGCCACGCTTCACTGGCGGACGGAGTTTCCCGCCCGTCTCGCGCGCGTAGGAAGCCCTCCCCTTGGCGTTTAGCCCGCCTTTCGGGTTCTTGCCCTCCTTGCGCTGCCAAGCAGGCGAGGAAGCCTTCTCGGTCCTGTACGAGCCGCCGCGACGCTTGTATTCCTGCACCACCCACGCATTCGCGACCGCCGATGGGTAGACGTCGAACTTCTTGCGGGCTGCTGCCTTCACCTGCGAATACAGTTCCTTGTCCGTAGGGCGCTGCTTGCCCTTGCGGTTGCCCATAATCGTCTCGTAATGCACGTCCGAGGACGTCGGTTCGGCTTTCGCTACCGATTCCGTGATCGGTCCGCCCATGATCCACGCATCACACGTTCTGCTGCCCGCACACTTGAAGTCGAAGATTTCACAAAAGCCCAGACCAGCCGCGTTAACCATCTCTGGGGCGAAGGTTTCGTCGTCCGACTCGTCGCCTTGCAGTCCTTGGACGATGCAGTCCATCATTTCTGGTGTTTGGATGAAAGCGGCGCAGTTGGAGCACCGTGCGGACTTGGCATCCTCAATCGTCGTCTTGAATTGGACCGCTTTGCGCGCCCAATACTTGTCGTTTTCTACGTCAGGGTTTAGTGGACCATAGTTGGCGACTTCGATGGCGGTTTGGCGGTTCGTGATGTTCAATGAC
>RGWK01000102.1 GCA_010029775.1 Gammaproteobacteria bacterium | reverse complement strand
TTTCGACGAAAGCGTCCCAGGCGTCCGCTGTCAGCGTGTCAGCCCAAAGATAACTGTAGTAGCCCGCGGAGTAGCCATCGCCCGAGAACACATGGCCGAACTGCGGCGTGCGATGACGCATGACGATTTCCTTGGGCATGCCCAAAGTAGTCAAGGTTTCACGCTCGAACGCGTCGGCATCGATGCGCGAGTCTTTGCGTGCTGCCAAGTGCAATTTCATGTCGATCAGGGCCGCCGAGAGGTACTCGACTGTGGCGAAGCCTTGGTTGAAGGTCTTGGCACGCTCGACCTTGGCTACGAGCTCGGCAGGGATCGGCTTGCCGGTCTGGTAGTGAACGGCGAAGCGATCGAGGACTTCCTTGACGGGCAGCCAGTGCTCGAGCAGTTGTGAGGGGAACTCGACGTAATCGCGCGCCACGTTGGTACCCGAGACGCTCGGGTAGGTGACGTTCGATGACAGCCCATGCAGTGCATGGCCGAACTCGTGGAACAGCGTGACGGCGTCGTCCCAGCTGATCAGAACGGGTTCGCCGGGTTTGCCCTTCACGAAATTCGAGTTGTTCGAGACGATCGTGGTGACGGCGCCGTCGAAGCGCTCCTGATTCCGGTAGGCGTTCATCCAGGCGCCCGATTGCTTCCCGACGCGCGCATACGGATCGAAGTACCACAGACCGATGAGCTTTCCCGCCGGGTCATCCACGCGCCACACGCGCACATCCGGGTGGTACACGGGCACTGTGCCGGCTGCGAGCTCGGTGAAACGCATGCCGAACAGTTCCCCCGCCACGTAGAACATGCCTTCGCGCAGCTTCTCGAGCTGCAGGTAAGGCTTTAGCTCGTTGGTGTCGAGATCGTATTTGGCCTTGCGGACTTTTTCGGCATAGTAACGGTAGTCCCACGGCTCGATCCGGATGCCGGCGCCTTCGCCATCGGCGAGTTTCTGCATGTCGGCGACTTCCTCACGCACTCGCGAGACGGCCGGCTTCCACACCGCTTCCATCAACTCCATCGCCCGCTCGGGCGTGCGGGCCATGGAATCCTCGAGTCGCCAATGGGCGTGGGTCGCAAAGCCGAGCAGCGCAGCCCGCTCGGCGCGCAATTGAAGGATTTCACCAATGATGGCGTTGTTGTCGCGGGCGTCACCGTTGTCGCCGCGGTTGACGAAGGTGCGCCACACTTGCTCGCGCAGATCGCGACGCGTCGAGTAGGTGAGGAAGGGTTCGACCGACGAGCGCGTATTCGCGACGACCCACTTGCCTTTCTGGTTGCGCCGCTCGGCGTCAGCCGCAAACCCTGCGCGCAGCGATTCCGGCAGTCCCGCGAGGTCAGCCTCGGTCTGCAATACGAAAAAGCGCTCGCTTTCATCGCCGAGCAGATTTTGGCTGAAGCGGGTGAAAAGCCCCGCGAGGCTCTGATTGATGGCGGCCAGTCTTTGCTTGGCCGACGCATCGAGCTTCGCGCCGGCGCGAACGAAGTTGTTGTGCACCAGCCAGGTCAGCCGTTGCTGTTCGGGTGTGAGGCCCGAGGACTCGCGGCTCGCATACACCGCAGCGATGCGCTTGAAGAGCTTCTCGTTTTGCGTGATGCGGTCACGGAAGGCTGCGAGCTTGGGTTCGATGTCACGCTCGACCTGCTGCACGGCGTCATCGCTCAGCGTCGAGCTGTAGATGTAGTACACCGTGGCCGCCCGATCGAGTGCACGACCCGAGCGCTCCATGGCCGCGATGGTGTTTTCGAAGCTGGGTGGTGCGGGGTTGTCGGCAATGGCCTGCAACTCCTTCAAATGCAACGCCATGCCCTCTTCCAGGGCCGGTGCAAGCAGGGCGGGTGACGCCTGATCGAAGGGCGGTACGCCGCCGTAGGGGCCCGCCCAGGGGCGCAGCAGCGGATTGTCGGCGGCAACAGCGGTGGTGATGAGGGCGGTGGTCATGAGCAGGGGTAGCACGTGGCGCATGTCAGGGGTCCGTTCATGGGGCAGTGATGGGGGCTGCGGACAATCGCAGCGGTTCCTCGTCGTGATAACCGGTTTGTCGGTCGAGCTCGTAGTGCAACTCGAACATCGTATCTTCCAGACGCTGGCGGAGGCTCTCGAGTTCCCGCTCATTCATCTTCGCGGGGACTTCGATGGGCTCGCCGGCTTGCACGACGACCGTGGCGCCGGGCTTCGGGATGATGGTGCGATCCCACGAGCGGCTCCAGCACCAGCCGTCGCGGGTGGACGCTGCGACCGGCAGCAAGAGGCTGCCCGTCTTCTGCGCGAGCGTGATGGTGCCGAGTTGCGCGATACCGCGCGGTCCGCGGGATCCGTCGATGGCGAGACAGGAATTGAGGCCACGATCTTCGCGCTGGGCCTTGATCATCTCTACCAATGCGCGAGCCCCGCCTTTGCCCGAGGATCCGCGTGCGACGCGAAAGCCGAGGCCCTCCTCGATGCGGGTCATGGCCTCACCGTCGCGACTCTGCGAACACATCAGGATCCAGCGGCCCTGTTCAGGCAGACTGAAATAGTGCAGCAGAGCAAAGGTGCGCGAGTGCAGGAACGCGCCGACCACCGGCTGCTTTGCGGCGATCAGCCGATGCAACACATCGATGTTGCGACTGTCGTAGCTCCAGGAGCGACCCAGGCTGCGGTACATCCGCCAACCGATCGGCGGCAGGATTTTATGCAGCAGGAAGCGCCGCACGGGCTTGCGTTGACGCGTCATGCTTGCAGCGTCCTCAGGCGTCGCCCGTGCCGCGACCCTTGCGGCCGCCACTCGCGTGCGCCGCGGCAAACGCGCCGCTTGCCATCGCGCCGATGATGGCGAGTTCCCCGGCGAGCGCCACCACGGCGCAGATCTCGGCAAACTTCGCCGCGGTACCCGGACCTGTGCAGCCGAGCATGCCGAGGCTTTCTTTTGCGGTCGGCAGGAACGTGCCGCCGCCGACGGTGCCGACGATCAGATTCGGCATGGTCACCGACACGTACAGGTCCGATTGTGCGGTGAGCTCGCAGCGGGTGATGGAGGTCGTCGCTTCCGACACGCAGGCCACATCCTGGCCGCAGGCGATGAACAGCGCCGCCAGTGCATTGGCGACATTGCCCTGCAGGCCGACCGCACCGGTCTGTGCCGCGCCGACCGTGGCCTGATTCCAGGTGCGCGCCATGCCTGCGGCATCGGAGCGCCAATAACGACCGATGACCCGCGAGGGCAGTACGATCTCCGCCGACGCATTGCGCCCGCGCGCGCCAAGGAAGGCCTGCGCTGAGGCGCGCTTGTCGCCCGAGAGCACCGATTCGACGAGCCAACTCTCCGGGGTGTGCGGCATCAGCGGCAGCAATTGCTGGCACACCGCCTGCGTGGCGAGCGTGACCATGTTCTGCCCTGCCGCATCGCCGGTCGAATACTCGAGCATCATGTAAACGGTGTTGCCGACCAACGAGGTCTTGGCACTCTGCAAACGGCAGTAGCGCGAGGTGCTGGCCGCGGCGGTTTGCATGAGCGGCAACTGCGTCGGCAACCATTCGGCGATGGTCATGGCCGTGGCGATGTCGGCGAACGTGAAACAGGGCGCGCGTCCGACCAGTTGTCGACTGCAGGCGGCGACAGCACCCCCACAGCGATTGATGACGTTGAACGCATGCTGGAACGAAGCGACCAAGGTGCCTTCGGTGGTTGCAAGCGGCACTATGAAGTCACCGTCCGCATGACGACCGCGGATACGCACGGGACCGGCGACGCCGAGCGGAATGCGCGCGAAGCCGATGAACCCCTCGATGCTGCCCGCCAGCGCCTCCGGCGCCATCTCCGGTGCCACCCCACTGATGGCCTCGAGTGAATGGCCTTCCTCGCCGAGTCGGGCCCGACGGGCATCCCGCGCGGCAGGCGAGCAGTCGGTGGTGGCAGGCAGGCGGCGCGGCGCCCCGCGGGCTTCGTCAGTCATGGTGCGCAATTGTGAGCGGCGGCGTGGGATGCGGCAACCGCCGCGTTCAAAAGGCTTCGCCGAACACGAGGCTCACGGCCTGCAGATCGCGGCCCACCCGATAACTCAGGCCGACCCGGGGGAGGGTGAAACGACCGACGCGCACCGGCTCGAGCGGGCCAAACATGATTCCCACTTCGGCTTGCAGCGGCGCGACGCGCTGCGCCGAGCGAACGGCCAGCAGCGGCGTACCGGGCGGTTGCGGGTACCAGCGCAAGGCCGTGTAGGGTGCGTAGCCCCAGGGCTTGCGACCGGGCGCGCGACGCAACTCGCGCGGCACTTCGAAGCCGCCCACGATCTGCACCAGACTGTCACGCCCCACCTCGTCGGTGCTGCTCAGCGCGTAAATAGCGGAATATTTTTGGCGCAATGGTCCAAAACGCGAGGGGTCGGTGCGCGAGATTTCGAGTCCCGCCGTAAACACCTGCGAGTTGCGATCGTTGCGTCGATCGCGTGCCACGCCCGCTTCGATGAACGGACTGATGTGCCAGATGTCGCTGGCCGAGAAATTCCAGCGCAAGCCAGGCACCACTGCGAGGGTCGACACATCGGTCGGCAGACCCTCCTCGAGCAGCAACTCCGGCTTGAAATCGAAAAAACCGAGCGTGATGGGCACGGTGACCATGACACCCGCGTGTCGCTCGGAGGGCTCGCGCCATTGCCATTCGAAGGGCAGGCGGTACACCTGCACCGTGCGCCCCGAGATTTCGTAGATGCCGCTACCGAGTCGATGCGCGAAGGCGAAATTGCCTTGCGGCAAGGTCTCCTCCGGCGGTTCGGCGGCGATCGCCCCGGCTGCTGCGGCCCACAGAGCGACGAGCGCACACAGGGCACCGAGGCGGCAAACGGTGGGCATTCGCGCGGTAGGCATGTCCAAAATTTACAATGAACTCCCCCGCGACGTCGCCCCCGGGCGCAAGGAGCCTGCCATCCAACCATTTCCGCCTCACGGTTCGGTCTCCACCGAGACCTGAGGTGGAGGTCGACTAGCGCGTTTCGCGGCGCATCAGGGCGCGGATGTGTTCCGGCGCAACCAAATGGCAGTAATGATTGCCCCGCCAGCTCTCGGGCATGAGTTTCCAGCGCCAGTCTTCCCACTCGGCGAACAGTGCCGAGGCGCGCAAGTGCAGCCGCCCGTCCTCGCCCCGATACGCCTCCGCCGCGGACTTCACCCATTGCGAACCCGTATAGCGCATCACGTCGGCATCGAGCATCACGCGCTGCGGCGGCTCGCGCAGCAGGGCGCGTTCGGCCGGTGACAGTTCCGCGACGATCTCGCGGATCATCTCGCGATGCAGATCACGGCAGCTGCGTTGGTGGGCGGGCACGTCTGGGTCGGCCGCGGCGCTGGCACCGTGCACGCTGCGCAGATGATCGGCCGACTTGGTTTTGCAGGACACACCGACCGGCATGCCGCTTGCGTTGCGGGTAACGAACTGGTGGGTGCGCAAGGGGTTGATGCCGGGCTTGGAGAGCTTGAAGGACTCGAAGTCCGGTTCGATCACGTTGCGCAGCGGCAAGCGCGTGGCTACGAGTCGCCGCTGCACCTCGCCGCAAAAATCATCGTGCGTGTTCGCGAGGCTTTTCGCGGACGACGCGGTTGCGGGTGTGGTCACGCCGTCGGCCCGCGCGAGGCCGCCCAGCCGCGCTAGGCCGCCAAAGGTGATGAGCACGCCGAGCACCAGCGGCAGCAGGGCGACAGCAGACGAGCGAATCATCGAGGGCACCTCGATCAGTCAGTGCGCCGCAGTGTAGCACCGCCCTTGCCGCGCTTCGGTGCGGTAGCCGCCGGTGCAAGCTCGTGTTCGCCCTCGGCGCGTGTCGAGTAGAACTCACGTGCCGATTGCGTGATGGTGGAGATGGCCGGGTGCTTGATCTTGCGCTCGGTGGAGATGGCAAAAAACCGCGCGCGCATTCCCTCGATACGGCCGATCCGCAGCACGCCGTATTGCCGCGTGATCTCGGTCTCGACCGCGAGCGGTGCGGCGAACGCCCCGACCCCGTGCTGTGCAAACGTCTTCACGAGCGCGCTGTCATCGAGTTCGCCGACGATGCGCGGCGCGATCCCCAACTTTTCGAACCACGCATCGAGAATGCGGCGGTTGGCGGTGCGGTCGGTGGGCAGCAACAGCGGCGCCTCGTTGAGGCTCTGCGGAAAGTTGCCGCGCAGCTTGCGCGCAAGAGCGGGCGCGGCGAAAAAGCCGATGGCCGATTCGCCGAGCAGGTGACTGAAGGCCTTGAAGCCGGCATCGGCAGGCACCGCGCTCGTAGAGAGCACGAGATCGAGGCGATGTGCGGCCAGTTCGCCGAGCAGGCTCTCGAGCGGGCCTTCGTGACACAGCACGTGGAAGGGGCCATCGCCGGTCAGCAAGGGTTCGAGAATGCGCCAGGTAACAAGCTTCGGCACGGCGTCGGCCACACCGATGGCCACCGACCGACGACCCCGCGCCCCGGCGCCGCGCAGCACGCTGGCGAGTTCCAGGCCTCGGGGGAAGATTTCCTCAGCATAGGCATAGGCAATGCGTCCGAGCTCCGTCGGCACGAGGCGCCGTCCCTGCTTCTCGAACAGGGCACCCTGCCACTGCGCCTCGAGCAGCTTGATCTGCCCGCTCACGGTCTGCGGGGTCAGATGCAGCGCTGCGGCAGCCTGGGCCACGCCGCCCTCGCGGATCACGGTCCAGAAGTACAGCAGGTGGGTGTAGTTCGGGTGGCGCATGGAATGATCCGCCGATATTTCGGGAAAACCGCATTATCATTCACGAATAATCGATTTTCCAGAACTGAGTAGGTTCGATAGGGTTGCGCCATGAGTTTGCCCAAACCTTGGCACGAAATCGGTCAGCACGCGATGCTGCCGCAGTTGACGCACGATGAGCTCGTGCGCTTCGACATGGTGGCCCAGCTCAATAGTTTTGCTGCGCAGCGGCTGGCGCCGCGGGTGCGCACGGCTTACGAGACCCGCATCGTCAATGCATGGCGAATGCGCCACGGGCGGACGCCGCAGGATCGTCACGAGGTCGCCGAGGCGTTGGCCCCCGATGCGGACTACCGCTCATGGAGCTTGGTACGCCGCAACACCATGGAGATGCGCCAGCACGCGGGTCGCCGGGTGATGCTGCGTCAGGCGCGGCAACTGCGTGATCGGGCCGCCGCGCTCAACGCGGGAGCGAGCACGCTGCAACTCGACGACTCCTTGCCGATACCGCGGTACGTGTCGGCCGTTGACACCCACCTCATGCCGGGGGGCTACGCAGCCGAGCATCTGCAGGGCGATGTGGTGAACCCGGCCAACTACGACGC
>RGWK01000101.1 GCA_010029775.1 Gammaproteobacteria bacterium | reverse complement strand
GGCGAGCGGTCCGATCAGCATTCGCGAGGTGGCCTGCACCAGCGGCACGAGCGAGAGGAAGCAGTCCCAATGGGCGAAATAGTTCGACGACCAGATCGCTCTCACGCCGTATTGCTCGGCTTTTTGGCCAAGCTCGGCAACCTGGCGCGGAGTCAGGTCGGGTTCGAGGATGATGTCGATGTCCATGGTGCGTCGGTTCCTCAGCGTAAGACGGGTTGCAGCTGGTAGCGGTGTGCGCCTGCGCGCAACTCCTGCACCACCGGTGGCAGGGTACCGAAATCTCCGTCCTGCAGCGCTGTATCGAACGCCTCGCGGGGTGCCAACGTGCTCTGCCGTCCACGCTCCGGAATTTCCCGCAGCCATCCGCCTGACTGCAGTGCCCAGCCTGCGTCGCTGCGCGTGAACAGCCGATAGTCCTTTGCGCCGGTGACCAGCAAGGCGTCGCGCCCACCGTCGCTGTCCATATCGAGCCACAGCAGTGCAGGCCGTGGTCCCTTGGTTGGGCCTGCCAAAAGTCGCGGCGTGCGCTGGAACTCCTCGCGAAGGCGGGCCTCGAGCGAGGGGTCGATCTCAGCGCCCGGCATGATGCGCAGCGTCGAGCGCCACACCCGATAACGTTCCGCCTCGCTGCCTTCGAAGGCGAGAAACGCGCGGGCGCCCTCGCGGGCCGCCGTATTCTGGCTTTGCGCCAAGGCTGTTTGGCTGCGGATCGCAAGTTGCAGCGGGTTTGCGGGCGGCGTCAGGCTTAGCAACACAACGGCCACCAAGGCAACGGCCAATGCAATGTTGACGGGCGCCATGCCCGCGAGCCATCGGCCAGGTCGCAGAGCGGCGACCGCATAGCCGGCGGAGTACAGCAGCGCAAACATGGCCGTGACGAGCGCCCAGTAGCGCGGGACGGTGAGTCCGAGATCGAGCACACGGACCGTGATCGAAAACAGTGCCGTCGCGGCGACGACGACGAGCAGCGGCGGCACGGCCCGCAGCGCGAACGCGAGCCAACGGCCGTATACAGGTGGGCGTTCGCCGTCGCTAAATGCAGCATTAAAGAGCAGCACGGTCGCCGCCACCAACCACAGCAGCCAGGCACTGTCCATCACCCGCTGGCCATCGACCCACAAGGTCGGCAGACGTGGCAGCAGCGCGAATGTGAAGACGATAACGATCAGGGCGGCGAGGGGCAGCAGCCATTGCATCAGGCCGAGCAACTGCTGCAGAACTCCGTCGATCAGTCGATCAGTACGGCCGATGAGATGGATGGCGAGCGCGGCCGCAACGGTGGTGGCGGGGTAGGCGAAGCGCGGATCGGTGATCCATTCTTTGAGCAGGGTGATGCCGAGCGTATCGAGCAGAGCGGCGCCGAGTGCGAGCAAGGCCCAGAACAGCAGCGTGAACAGCGCTGCTTCCGCAAGGCTCAGGCAAGTGCGCCACACGATACGAAACAGCTCCGGATAGGGCGGTAGCCACTGCCCCGTCTCGAGGCGCGCCCGTAACCAGGGCAACGCGATGAGCCAGGCGAGGATCACTGGCAACAAGGCCCCGGCAAACGCCGCGGGGTAGCGCTCGTCGATGCCGTCGGCGTTGATGCGAACGCCGAGGGCGATGTTGTGGCCCGCGAGCACACACACCAGAGTTAGCGCCGCCGCGCTCACCCAGAGCGTCTGCGTACGCCAGTGATCGGCCAACACCAGCAGGGTCAGAGGCAGCAGCACACTGACGAGATAGGCGGGCAGCAGCCAGCCCGGATCCGTTGCTGGCCATCGGCCGACCTCGATCGAGTGGTGCAGGCCCCAGAGGGCCGCCGCTTGCAGCAGGGCGAGTGCGATGCGGGCGAGGGGGAGCGGGGCGGAGTTCGAGGACGGGGAGTTCATGAGCGGAACTTTAGCCCTAGTGGGGCGTCTATCGGGCTATTACCCCCTTCAATACGGAAACTTAATGAACTCCGCTGAGCAACGCGCCGTCCTCAATATTCTCATCCACGCCGCTCTCGTCGATGGGCAAAAAGCCGATGCCGAGCGCGAATCCATTCGCGAGGCGGCCGAGTCCCTCGCGGGAGTGGGTGCGCCCACCGCGGGCGGGAGTGCGCCGCTCGCGGGTGTTTATCAGGACGTGTTGCTGCGCCGCGTGACCCTGGGTCAGGCCGTTGCGGCCCTGCGCGAGCTTGAACATCGTCAACTCGCCTACGAACTCGCCGTGTGCGTCTGCGAAGCGGATGGCCTACGCAATCCGGCCGAGACCGCTTTTTTGGAGGGCCTTCGGGGTCAGCTGGGTTTGCAGGGTGACGCTGCTTCGAGTGCGCACGAGTCGCAGTCGGCGGCGATCGCCACTGCAGCCGCGTCAGCGGTCGGCGGCGCCGCAGCGTATGCCGCGACCGCAGTTCCAACTTCAGCCCAAAGCTCAGCTCCAGCCCAAGTCTCATCCCCAGCCTCAGCCGAGATCGACAAGACCATTCTCAACACCTCGATCCTCAACGGAGCGCTCGAGCTGTTGCCCCAGTCCTGGGCCTCGATGGCAATCATTCCGCTGCAGGTGCGGCTCGTGTACCGCATCGGCAAGGCTCACGGCATCGAACTTGATCAGGGGCACATCAAGGAATTCCTCGCAACCGTTGGCGTCGGTCTGACCTCGCAGTATGTCGAGCAGATCGGCCGCAAACTCATTGGTGGGCTCATCGGCAAGGCCGCGGGCAAGACGCTGGGCGGTTTGTCGCGGGCAGCGACCGGCATGGCCTTCTCGTTCGCGAGCACTTACGCGCTCGGGCATCTGGCCAAGCGCTACTATGCGGGCGGTCGGGTGATGAGCACGGCGCTGCTCAAGCAGACCTATCAGGAACTGTTGCAGCCTGCGCGGCAGATGCAGCAGGAATATCTACCGGCAATTCGTCAGCGCGCGAGCACGCTGAACGCGGCTGAAGTCATCGATCTCGTACGTCGCTGAGCGGTCCGATCATTGAGCCGCCGCGTCTTGCTCCGCGGTCGCTCAGATCAAGCCCCGATCCTGCGCTTTGGTGACGGCCTGAACCTGCGAGTGCACATCCAGCTTGCGGTATAGGTTGCGGATGTGGGTTTGCACGGTGGAGATCGCGACGCCCATCTCCTGGCCCGCCTCGGCGTAGGTGCGCCCGCGCGCCAGGTGCCGCAGCAACTCGAGTTCCTTGGGCGTCAGATTGGCGAGGCCATCCGACAGATCCGCCGCCCCCGCGAGCTTGAAGAGATATCGCGCCAATGCAGGGCTGATCGGGTAGTTGCCCATCAGCGCTTGCTCCAGGGCTTCGGCGATCTGGCCGACCGTTTCGTCTTTGAGGATGTAGCCGCGGGCGCCGGCACGGATGGCGGCGAGCACGCTGCGCTCGGCGGAAATTACTGACACCACAAGAATGGGCATATCCGGGAAGCGAGCGCGCAATTGTCCGATGACATCGATGCCGCTGACGTCCGGCAGGCCCAGATCGACCAGCGCGAGTGACGGGGCGGGCGCACCCGAGTCGAGCCACTCCGTAGCCTCCGCCCCCGAATGCACGAGCACGGACTGCCATCCGCCAAACAGCTGGTGGACGGCGCTGAGCATGACCTCGCCGAAGGCCGGGTCATCCTCAATGATCAAAGCAGTTCTTTGAGCTTCCGGTCCCATAAGGCTTGATTGTACGACGAAATGGAGCGCATCTTTAACACCAATGATTTCGGATCCCATGAACATGGTGCACGCCGAGGCACTGACCACCGGCCTCTCAAGCACCGATGCCGCTGCGCGCCTGAGTCGTGACGGACCTAATGCGCTGCCGGAAACCCAAGCGCCCACCTGGTACCGCCTGCTGCTCGAGGTGCTGCGCGAGCCGATGATCGGTCTATTGATGGCGGGTGCGCTGCTCTACGCGCTGATGGGCGAGCCGGCTGATGGAGCGCTGTTGCTGGTGTGCGTTGTCTTCGTGGTGACCTTGACCGTCGTGCAGGAGCGGCGCACCGAACGCGCGCTCGAAGCGCTTGGAGGTCTTGCGAGTCCGCGCGCTCTCGTGCTGCGTGATGGCATCGAGCGTCGCATCGCAGCGCGCGAGCTCGTGGTCGGTGATCTCGTTCTGCTCAACGAGGGCGATAGAGTGCCGGCGGATGCGCTGCTGCGGCAGTCAACCCTGCTTAAGGTAGATGAGTCACTGCTCACCGGCGAGTCCGTGCCCGTACGCAAGCGCGCCTCGCTCGAGGCCTCGATGCTGCAGCGTCCCGGGGGTGATGATCACCCCGGGCTCTACAGCGGTACGCTCGTGACGTCAGGACATGGTCTGTGTGAGGTCATCGCCATCGGGGCTGCGACGGAACTCGCCTCAATCAGTCGCTCGCTCGGTAGCGTGACGCCTGAAGCCACGCCGCTGCAGCGCGAGACACGGCGGGTAGTTCGGGTGCTGGCCATTGCCGGATTGCTCGCCTGCGTCGGAGTTGGCGTCACCTACGCCCTGACCCGCGGCGCCGACGTGGCAGCGTGGCGTGAAGGCGGACTTGCCGGCATTGCCATGGCGATGTCGATGATTCCCGAAGAATTCCCGGTGGTGCTCACGGTCTTTCTCGCGCTCGGCGCATGGCGCATCGGCCGGCATCAGGTGCTGACGCGGCGCATGCCTGCGATCGAGGCGCTGGGCTCGGCCACCGTGCTGTGTGTGGATAAAACCGGCACGTTGACCGAAAACCGCATGGCGCTCACCCGCCTGCGCTGTGCGCAGCAGGAGCATGAGCTGGCCGTGCTCGATGAGTTGCCTCCCGATGCACTGCACCTGCTGCGCGTGGGGATGTCGGCAAGTCGGCTGGTCGGGCATGACCCGATGGATCGCGCCGTGGGCGAGGCCGCAGAGCGATTCGGTGCACGGGTTGGGCACGAGGCTGCCGAACTCATGCACGAGGAGCCGCATTCGCCACAGCGACCGGTATTGATCCGGCACTGGTGCGAGGTGAGTACACAGGAGCGATGGCAGGCCGCGAAGGGCGCGCCGGAGGCGATTGCGCGGCTCTGCGCCATGGGCTTGGACGACTGGACGCGCATTGAGGGCGAGGTGGCCGGTTTGGCGGAGCAGGGCCTGCGGGTCCTGGCCGTCGCCGAGCAGCGCGGCGAAGCGGCCGAGACGGGTTGGCGGTGGCGCGGCTTGCTGGCGTTCGTCGATCCATTGCGTGCCGAAGTCCCACGCGCGGTGGCGGAGTGTCAGAGGGCCGGCGTCCGGGTGGTGATGATCACCGGAGACTATCCGGCCACCGCCAGAGCGATCGCGCGGGCTGCGGGCTTCGCGGCGGACATCGAAGTCATGACTGGCGCAGAACTTGCCGTGCTTGATGCGGCAACGCTGGCCGAGCGCATCGCGCGGGTGAATGTCTTCGCGCGCGTGCTGCCGGAGCAGAAGTTACGAATTATTCAGGCGCTGAAGGCGCGCGGCGATGTCGTCGCGATGACCGGTGACGGTGTCAACGATGCGCCGGCACTCAAGGCGGCCCATATCGGCATTGCCATGGGACGACGGGGGACGGACGTGGCGCGCGAGGCGGCCGCGCTCGTGCTGCTGGATGACTCTTTCGCATCCATCGTGACCGCCATGCGACTGGGTCGGCGCATTTACGACAACATTTGCAAGGCAAGCGTATTCATCCTCGCGGTGCACGTACCGATTGCAGGACTCTCCATGCTGCCGGTGTTCGACAGTCGTTGGCCGTTGCTGTTGCTGCCGCTGCACATCGTGTTTCTCGAGCTCATCATTGACCCGGCCTGTGCATTGATTTTCGAGGCGGAGCGAGAGGAGAGCGGAGTGATGCGCCGCCCGCCGCGCGCCTCGGGCAGTCGTCTCTTTTCGCGCGGGATCGTGGCCATCGCCCTGCTGCAGGGCGTGAGCATGCTCATCGTGTGCGTCGGTGTGTTCTTGCTCGCCTTGCCCGCGCATGGGGCAGAGGTCGCACGGGCGTTGACGTTCGCGACACTGGTCGTGGCGAGTTGTTTGACTTCGGCGCCGTGAGCCCGCGGGATCTTCTGCCCGCGCTGGCGGCAGGTGCTGTCTCGGTGCTTTGGTTCGAGTGGCTGAAAGGCCGTGCGCTGTGGCGCCGGCATTGGCAAAGCGAGGATCGTATACTCACCCGCCATGAACTCCCGACGTGATGTGCTCAAGGCCGCCGCACTCGCGGCGTTCGTCCCGTTGCTCGGTGGCGCAGCGCGCAGCGCGCCGACACCGCCCGGGGCGCTCGCTCGCAAAGGCGCGTTGAAACCGCCGCGGATCCGCGCCGGAGACACCATCGGTTTGATGATTCCCTCGAGCGCGAACTGGGATCCGCTCGAACTCGACGTGCTGCTCGAAGCCCTGGCAGCGCTCGGGCTGAAGGGTAAGCTGGGGGCTCACGTCAACGATCGCTACGGCTATCTGGCCGGGCGCGATGCCGATCGCGCGGCGGATCTCAACGCCATGTTCCGTGACCCCGAAGTGAAGGCGATTCATTGCATCCGCGGCGGCTGGGGTGCCGCGCGTCTGCTGCCGCTCATCGACTTCGACGCGGTGGCGCGTAACCCCAAGGCCTTGATCGGCTACAGCGACATCACAGCTTTGCTGCTGGCGCTGCATGCGCGCACCGGGCTTGTGACATTCCATGGTCCCAACGGTGCGAGTGAGTGGAATAGCACCAATGTCGGCTGGTTGAAGCGTGTCGTGTGGGACGGCGAGGCCGCAACGTTCGCCAACCCGCGCGAGCCCACGCGCGCGCTCGTGCCCACCGAACATCGCACGCGCACGATGCATCCGGGTAAGGCTCGCGGGCATCTGCTCGGCGGTAATCTCACCGTACTCACCGCCATTGTGGGGTCGCCCTACCTGCCCGATTTCACCGACTCGATTCTGTTTTTGGAGGATGTGCAGGAAGCGCCGTACCGAATTGATCGCATGCTCGTGCAACTGAAGCTCGCGGGTGTGCTCGAGCGCGTGCGCGGCGTGGTCTGGGGTACCTGCAGCAAGTGCGATCCGGGCGAAGGGTTCGGCTCACTCACCATTCCTGACGTCCTCGCCGATCACCTGCTGCCGCTTAAGGTGCCGGCGTATTACGGAGCGATGCTGGGTCACATCAGCACGCAGTTCACCTTGCCGCTCGGTGTGGAGGTCGAACTCGATGCCGACGCGGGCGCGCTGCGCATGCTGGAGTCGGCGGTGAGTTGAGCGCATGCGGCAAAGGTAGGCGCGCTGATTGACCACCAAAACGGATTCAATTCCGTACCCAGAGGCGCGGTCTATTGCAGATTGCGCGGATAAAATAGAGGGGTTACGTCTAAGCTCGGTGAGCCAAAATCGCACAGCGCAGGATTGCTTTAAGTTTCCTGTTGTTATTCGTAAGCGGAGTTTGCGCAGCAAACACCGACGGGCCTCCGACCCTCGAA
>RGWK01000011.1 GCA_010029775.1 Gammaproteobacteria bacterium | reverse complement strand
TGCGGCAGATCTGCCGCAACGACTGCAGGGACGACGCATCGAGCGCGTCAGCCGGCGCGCCAAGTACCTGCTGTTTCATTTCGACGATGCCAGCACGGTGATGCTGCACCTTGGCATGTCCGGCAACCTGCGCGTGCTGCCCCATACCGCGCCGCGGCTCAAGCACGATCATCTCGAGTGGCTGCTCGAGAACGGCACGGTACTGCGCTTCAATGATCCACGCCGGTTTGGTTCAGTGCATTGGCTGCAGGGTGACATCGCCGCACACCCACTGCTGCGGCACCTCGGCCCGGAGCCGCTCGAGGACGACTTCGATGCCGAATATCTTTGGTCGCGATTGCGCGATCGGCGCATCGCGATCAAGCCGCTCATCATGAATTCACAGGTGGTCGTTGGCGTCGGCAACATCTATGCAAGCGAGGCGCTGTTCGTCGCGGGCATTCGCCCAGGCCGAGCGGCACGACGCGTGACGCGAGATGAAACGGCGCGCCTCGTGCAGGCCATCAAGGTCGTACTCGGCAAGGCGGTTCGCGTCGGCGGCACGACGCTGCGTGATTACGTGGGCGCAGATGGCAGCCCCGGCTACTTCCGCCAGCAACTGCAGGTCTACGAACGTGGCGACGAACCCTGCCGCCACTGCGGCACGCCGATCCGTCAGCGCGTGCAAGCGCAGCGTTCGACTTACTGGTGCGCCGAGTGTCAACGCTGAGCCTGCCGACCCAACCGACGCGGCGCACGCTCGCGCCTCACTTCGGGCGCAATGACCCGGTGATGGCGGCGCTGGTCGCAGCCGTCGGCCCGTATCGACTGCGCGTGCAGCCCTGCGCGTCGCCTTTTCGGCATCTCGGCGAAGCGATCATCGCGCAGCAGATCAGCAGCGCAGCTGCGCGAACCATCACCGCGCGCGTCGTCGCTCTGGCTAGCGAACACGAACAACGCGATGGATTCCCCGCGCCCGACGCCATCCTCGCACTGCCCGATGCGATGCTGCGTGGCGCCGGCCTCTCGGCGAACAAAGTGCTCGCGCTGCGTGACCTTGCGGAGAAAACGCAGGCAGGTACTGTGCCAGACAGCGATGCGCTGCACGATCTCGACGATGAGACCCTGATCGATCAATTGACCGCCGTACGCGGCATCGGTCGCTGGACGGTGCAGATGATGCTGATGTTCCAACTCGGACGAACCGACGTGCTGCCGGTCGCGGACTTTGGTGTGCGCAACGGCTTTCGGATCGCCTATCGGCGGCGGACACTACCGACGGCGGGCGAGTTGCTGGCTTATGGTGAGCGCTGGGCGCCGTGGCGCTCGGCGGCGGCCTGGTACCTGTGGCGCGCAGTCGATCTGCACCGCGCAGGCACGCTCCCGGTGCTGCCAAAGCCGGTCAGGCTGCGGGCACGCGCCGGTGGGCGCGCAACGCCTCCGCCACGGTCGGGTGCACGAACTCGGTGACGTTGCCGCCGAGGATCGCCACTTCGCGCACCAGCGTGGAAGAGATGAAGGTGAAGTGCTCCTGCGGGGTCATGAAGATGGTCTCGATCTCGGGGGCCAGATGCCGACTCATGTTGGCGAGCTGAAACTCGAACTCGAAGTCCGATACCGCACGCAGCCCGCGCAGGATCACGTTGAGATCGTGGGCGCGCGCGAATTCGACCGTGAGCCCCGAGTACCCCATCACTTCGACGTTGGGCAGATCCTTGAGCACCTCGCTGGCGAGTTCGACGCGACGCGCCAGTGGAAACAGCGGCGCCTTGTTCGGATTGGCCGCAATCGCCACCACCACGCGATCAAAGATACCGGCGGCGCGCCGCACAAGGTCGTGGTGCCCGTTGGTAATCGGGTCAAAGGTTCCAGGGTACAGCGCGTTGCGTTTCATCAAGCCCTCCGCAGCAGATGATAGCCCACCTCGCCCGCCTTGCCGGTACGCCAGGATTGCCAACCCTCCGGCCACTGCGGCAAGGGCTCGCGGAGGGGCAACTCGACGTAGATGAAGGCGCCGGGTGCAAGCCAACCACCGCTCTCCAGCCGAGTGACAACGCTCTGCCACAAACCCGCCGCGAAGGGCGGATCCACGAAAACAAGATCGAAGGCGCGCGCGTCCGCCGCGCGCGGCCGCGCCAGCCAGGCGAGCGCATCGGCGCGAATCACCTGGACCTGCGACGCCTGCAGCCGTTCAACGTGCTCCTGAAGTGCCGCGATGCAACGCGGATCGGCGTCAAGCAGGGTTGCGGTCGCAGCACCACGCGAGCAGGCCTCGAAGCCGAGCGCACCACTGCCGGCGAACAGATCGAGCACGTGTGTGCCGCGAATGTGCGGAGCGAGCCAGTTGAACAGTGTCTCCCGGACGCGATCGGGTGTGGGCCTGATGGCGGCCGCCTGCGGGAAACGCAGCCGTCGACCACGCCAGACACCGGCGATGATGCGGACCTCGTGGGCGGGGGCGCTGCGAGTCGTGGCCATTTGCGGCGCAGGGTAGCCTAAAATCCGCGTTCCCATGAGCAGGATGCGCCGATGAGCAGCGATTCCAAACCCGGCTTCTTCGCCCGCCTGCGCGCGCGCTTGACTCGCCCCGGAGCAGGCCTCGGGAACGATCTCGCGCGCCTGTTTGGCGCGCGCCGCATCGATGCGGAGGTGCTGGAGGAACTGGAGACGCGACTGCTCGCCGCCGACGTCGGCGTGACCGTCACCCAAGAACTGCTTGAAGGCCTGCGCGCGCGCGTGGCTCGGCAGCAGCTTGGCGATGTTGACGCGCTGCTGCAGGCGCTGCAGGCCGACATCACCGCTGTGCTGCAACCGGTGGCTCAGCCATTGCGCATCGATCCCTCGCGCAAGCCCTTCACGATTCTCGTCGTCGGCGTGAACGGCTCAGGCAAGACGACGACCATTGGCAAACTCGCCAATCTCTACACGCAGGAAGGACTCAAGGTCATGCTCGCCGCCGGCGATACCTTCCGCGCGGCAGCCACCGAACAGCTCGGGATATGGGCCTCGCGCACGGGCGCCGAGCTGATCTCTCAGGCACCGGGCGCGGATCCGGCCGCTGTGGCCTTCGATGCGCTAAGCGCAGCGCGCAGTCGCGGTGCCGACGTGCTGATCGCCGACACCGCGGGCCGCCTACAGGCGCAGACTCATCTGATGGAGGAGCTGCGCAAGGTTCGCCGCGTGCTGGGCAAGGTCGACCCCAGCGCGCCGCACGAGGTGTTGCTGGTACTCGATGCCAACCAGGGACAGAATGCACTCAAGCAAGCCGTGCAATTCCGCGAAGCTGTTGGCGTGACCGGTCTCGTGCTGACCAAGCTCGACGGTTCGGCCAAAGGCGGCATCGTTCTCGCCATCGCCCGCCAGCTTGCCTTGCCGATCCGCTTCATCGGCATCGGCGAGGGCGCGCAGGACTTCGGCGAATTCGATGCTGAAGCCTTCGCGCGTGCGCTGATTGACGGGAGCAAGGGATAATGCCGAGATGATCCAATTCGAGCACGTCTTCAAGCGCTATCCAAACGGCCGAGAGGCCCTGCAGGACGTGTCGTTTCGCATTGGTGCAGGGGAGTTCGTATTCCTGACGGGTCGATCCGGCGCCGGCAAAAGCTCGGTGCTGAAGCTCGTTGCACTGCTCGAGCGACCAACGCGGGGCAGCGTGCTCGTCAATGGCCAAGACACCGGCAGCCTACCGGCGCGTGCCGTGCCGGCGTATCGGCGTCGCCTTGGCGTTGTGTTCCAGGATCACCAACTGCTGATGGACCGTCCGGTGTACGACAACGTGGCCTTGCCACTGATGGTGTCCGACACGCGCTACCGCGACATCGACAAGCGCGTACGGGCAGCGCTCGATCAGGTCGGTCTGCGCGAGCAGGAGCGGGCCCTGCCGCTCGAGTTGTCGGTCGGCGAGCAACAGCGCGTCGGCATCGCGCGAGCCGTAGTCGCGCGTCCCACCATCCTTATTGCGGATGAGCCCACCGGCAATCTGGATCACAGCCTCGCACGCGATGTGATGCAGCTGTTCACCCGCTTCCAGGAAGTGGGGGTCACCGTGGTCATCGCTACCCATGACATGGCGCTCGTGCGCGAGTTCGGCCACCGTGAACTGCACATCGACGAGGGCCGCCTGCTCGGCGGGACAGCGGCCACATGACCTCGCCGCTCACCTATCTGGCGCGACACCTACAGGCGCTGCTCGGTACGCTCGGTTATCTCTTGCGCCGACCCCTCGGCACACTGCTCAGCATCGCCGTGATCAGCCTCGCGCTCACGCTGCCGGCGTGCCTGTATCTGCTCGTCAAGAACGCACGCGTCGCAACGGGCAGTGTGACCGAGGCGATTGAACTTACGGTGTATCTCAAGACCGATGTGTCGCTCGAACGTGCGCGCCAGCTCGCCGATAGTGCGCGGGCGCGCCGCGAAGCGGGCCGCGTCACGTTGATCTCGGCGGAGGAGGGCCTTGAGGAATTTCGCAAATACTCGGGCTTCGGTGCTGCGCTCGAAGCGCTACAGGGCAACCCCCTGCCGCATGTGATCAGCCTTCGACCCAACAGCGATCGTGCCGACCCCTCGAGCATCGCAGCTCTGCAACGCTACCTCAGCAGTTGGCCCGAGACCGACATCGTACAAGTGGACAACGAATGGGTTCGCCGCCTGAGCGCGCTGCTCGGCTTGCTGGAGCGGGTGTTCCAGGTATTCGCGGCCCTGCTCGCCGCCGGCGTGCTTGCCATCATTGGCAATGCGATACGGCTCGAGATCAGCGCACGCCGCGCCGAAATCGAAGTCACCAAACTCGTAGGCGGCTCGAACGCCTACGTGCGCCGACCGTTTCTCTATCTCGGCGGGCTCTACGGTTTGCTCGGTGCAGGCCTTGCGGCGCTGTGGCTCATCGCGATCAACGCGGCGCTCGAACCCTGGCTGCTGCAGCTCGCTCGCCTCTACGGCAGCAGTTTTAATCTGCTCGGACTGACGCCGCCGGAACTCGGCGTGCTGCTCGGGGGCGGTGCCCTGCTTGGGCTCGTGGGCGCCTGGATCGGTGCTGCGCGGCACCTGTCTCGGATCGAACCACGACAGTAACTGTTTGATTTTCAAACGATTTAAGGGCTGAACTTCGCTGGGATTTAGCACTCCAATACTCGGAGTGCTAAACTCCCCAGTAGAGGTAACCGACGCATGACCAGCCAAACTCTTGCCCTGCGCTCCGCCGACTTCGCCCTCACCGGGCCGCTCGGCAGCCTCGATGCGTATCTCGAACGCGTCTCTCGCGTACCCATGCTCTCCCGCGAGGACGAGCAAGCCCTCGCCCTGCGCTTTCGCAGCGAAGGTGATGTCGAAGCCGCGCGAGCCCTAGTGCTCTCGCATCTGCGCTTCGTCGTGCACATCGCACGCGGCTACTCGGGCTACGGCCTGCCGGTCGGAGACCTCGTGCAGGAAGGCAACGTCGGGCTGATGAAAGCGGTGAAGCGTTTCGATCCGGCCGTGGGTGTGCGCCTCGTGTCTTTTGCCGTGCACTGGATCCGTGCCGAAATCCACGAGTACGTGCTGCGCAACTGGCGACTCGTCAAAGTCGCCACCACCAAGGCGCAGCGCAAACTGTTCTTCAATCTGCGCCGCCTGAAGAAGAATCTCTCCTGGCTCTCCGCTGACGAGACCGCCGCCGTGGCGCGCGAGCTCGGCGTGACCCCTGCCGAAGTCACGGAAATGGAGCGTCGACTGTCAGCCCGTGAGATCGCTTTCGATCCGACGCCGCTCGAAACGGATGAAGACGAAGCCCATTCACCGGTAGCCTATCTGCCCGCACCGGATGCAGATCCGGCAGAGCAGGTCGAAACCGCCGAATGGGACGAGCAGACCCATGCCCGACTTACCGCAGCGTTGCAGTCGCTCGATGCCCGCAGTCGCGACATTCTCGCCAGCCGCTGGATGTCGAGCGATAGCGAAAAACCGACGCTTCACGAGCTGGCCGCCAAGTACAGCGTGTCAGCCGAACGCATCCGCCAGCTCGAGACCAACGCCATCAAGAAGCTGCGCGCCGTGATGGTCGAGGCTGCCTAGTCGACGCCGCTCTGCGGTGCCGGCGGTGTGGTGGCGCGGCTGTAGCCGCGCGGTCGAATGGCCACCGTGTTGACGACGCGTGTGCAACGCGTGCCGTCCTGTAAAAAATATCCATACTCGAACGATGGCGTAGCACGACCCTCGCGCGCCAGCGTCTCGCGGATCTGCTGCTCCATCTCTGCCGAAAATTCAAAGCGCAACTCCAAATCGGTACTGCCACCGAGTTCGAAGTCGATCTGCATCGCGCGCGTCCAGGTCGAGTAGCCGGGAAACACCCGCGCGCACGCGAGTGCAGCGATCGGGTCGGCGAGCGCGGCCTGAAAACCGCCGAACATCACACCCCCGGGATTGCGCGAAATCGCATTCAGCGGCAATCGAATGCGGACGTGTCGCCAGTCGCGGTCCACCTCCAACACCTTGACGCGCATAAACAAGAACGGCGGATAGAGTTCAAGCATGCGCGCATCAGAGAGGATGCGGCGCTCGGACATGAAACGCAGAAAGCGCTGGAACAGCCGGGGCTTCACGTAGCCGCCTCTTCGAATACGATGCAGTGCAGTATGGCCGTACGCAGTGCGTTCGGCGAGTAGCCCCCGGCGAGTGTCACCACGAGCGGCAAGCCCTGACGCCGACTCCACTCCAGCACCGTGCGCTCACGCTCGCGGATGCCCTGTTCGCTCAGCCGAAAACGACCATAGCGATCGCCCTCGGCCACATCCACGCCCGCAAGATAAAACACAATGTCGGGCACGAAATCCTGCAGCAGCTT
The DNA here is from genome assembly GCA_010029775.1 of Gammaproteobacteria bacterium. Classification (GTDB taxonomy): domain Bacteria; phylum Pseudomonadota; class Gammaproteobacteria; order Steroidobacterales; family Steroidobacteraceae; genus UBA964. The sequence goes on along the minus strand of RGWK01000011.1, from coordinate 14,720 downwards.
GGGCAAATGCTCCTGCAGCACCTGCAGGTAGCTGGCATCGTCGGTGCCATCGGGCAGCCCCACATCGAGCGAGGAGCGCATCTTGCGTGCCGGGTAATTGCGCTCGCCATGCATCGAGAACGTGAACACGCTGGCGTCTCCCTCGAAGATCGCTGCCGTACCGTTGCCCTGATGCACATCGAGATCGACGACGAGCGCCCGTACGATTTTCTTTGCATTTTGCAATGCTCGGATCGCGACCGCCACGTCGTTGAGCACACAGAAGCCCTCGCCGTGATCGGCAAACGCATGATGCGTACCGCCGGCGAGATTGCCCGCCCGCCCGTCGCTCAGAGCCGCGCGGGCCGCAAGTAGCGTGCCCTGGGTCGCCAGGCGCGAACGGCGCAGGAGGCGAGGCGACCATGGCACACCGAGCGCGCGCACTTCGGCCGCGCTCAGGCCAGGACCGAACAGTCGGTCGAGATAGGCTTTGGTGTGCACGCGCTCGAGATCTGCGCGCGCGATCTCCTCCGGAATCATCATGGATTCTGCGGGGAGCAGGCCTGCCGCACGCAGGCGGTCGTACACCAGCGTGTACTTGACCATTGGGAACGGGTGACCGTCCGGCAGTGGCAGGAAATAATCAGGGTGATGACTGACTTTCAAGTTGCGGCCGGATGAGCTAGAACTACTCCCCAAGGGGGTACTGGATGACGCTCACCGGCGGAATGGTAGTCAGCCGGGCGCTGGGCCGCTACGGAATTCGCACCGTTTTCGCTGTCGCAGGCGCCTCTCATACCCATCTTCTTGATGCACTCGATCGCGATGGTCTGCAGATCATCAGTAGTCGTCACGAGTCGGGTTGCGTCAGTGCCGCGGATGGCTACGCCCGGGTCACGGGTCGCCTCGGCGTGGCATTGATCATCGCCGACCAAGGCACGCCGAATGCTATCAATGGCATTGCCACCGCCTTCCACGCCTGCTCGCCTGTGCTCGTGCTGATCGCCCGACTGCCGTGTCGCCGCCAAACGCGCCCTGTCGGGGCGACGCGGCCCGGTGGTGTTGCAGATCCCGCAGGAATACTTCGCCGCCACGCTCGCCGATGCGGGCGCGGCCGCTCAGCCCGCGCCGCAGTGCGCACGCGCTGCCGCCGATCCCACTGCCATCGACGCGGCAGCGCGGCTGTTGCGCGGGGCCAAGCGCCCGCTGCTGATTGCCGGCGCCGGTGCCTGTCAGGGCGGTGCGGGCGAGAGCCTCGCCCACCTGTCGAGGCAATTCGGGATCCCGATCGCCGGCAACGGACTCGGCCGTGGCCTTGTACCCGAGGATCAGCAGTACTCCTTCAACTGGCCACTGATGCAGATCGTCGCCAAGGATGCCGACGTCGTCTGCGTTGTGGGCGCACGCTTGAAGCAGCGGCTCGGTTACGGACTGCCACCACGCTTTGCGCCGCAGGCGAAGTTCATCCAGATCGATGTCGAGGCGGAAGAACTGTCGCGTAACCGGCGCATCGATGTGCCCATCGCAGCCGATGCAGGTCTTGCCACCGCGCAGTTGCTCGCCGCGCTACGAGCCGACGCTTCGAGCGACCCTTCGGTCGAGTCTGCTGCCGAAATCGCCGCGCTACAGCAACGTGGCCTTTGGGTCCGCGAAGCGCTGCGAGATCGACTCGCCTACCTCGATGTCTTGGCGGCGACACCGCTGCCGGACGATGCGATCCATCCGCTCACGCTCGGCCGCACCATCGCCGAGGTGATGCCGGAGGACAGCGTGTTCGTCGGTGACGGTGCAGACATCCAGAACTGGATGTACGGTGCGTTGCGGATTCGCGAGGCCCCGGGATTCCTCGATCACTACCCGATGGGCGCGATGGGCGTTGGGACGCCGCTCGCCGTCGGAGCAGCGGCCGCAGCGCGCGAGCATGCCGCATCCGGTGCGCGGTGCCGCACCGTCGTGTTGACTACGGGGGATGGCTCTTTCGGCTTCTACCCAGCGGAACTGCACGCGGCGGCACGGGCGGGATTGAAGCTCATCTGCGTGGTGGGCAACGATGGCGCCTGGGGCACGGAGTTGCATGGTCAACTGAAGGCCGTTGGGCGCAGCGTGAACACGGAACTTGGCTTCCTGCGCTACGACAAAGTCGGCGAAGGCTTCGGTTGTCGTGGCGAGCACGTCGAACATCTCGCGCAATTGAGACCTGCGCTCGAGCGGGCGTTGGCACACGATGGGCCCACGGTGATTAACGTGTTGATCGACCGCAACGCCGGCGCCACGCTCAAGACCGATACACGCGTGCAGATGATCCTGTTCGATGATTTGGCGAGCAACCTGAAGACCCAACACTCATTCGCGGGCTGAACGACCCGCACCGGAGACCGCAGATGTCCTCATCGACCCCACAGCACATTCCCTATCCCAACCCGGTCTACGCCTGGTATGTGGTGGTCGTACTGCTGCTCGCCTATATCCTTGCGTTCGTCGATCGCGAAATCATTGCGTTGCTGGTGCCCGATATCAAGGCGAGCCTGCAGATCAGCGATACGCAGATGAGCTTCCTGCTGGGCGGCGCTTTCGCCGTGTTCTACACCTTCTTCGGCGTAATGATCGCCTGGTTCGCGGATCGCGGAAATCGCCGATGGCTGATTTTTGCCGGCGTGACCTTCTGGAGCATCATGACTGCGGCCTGCGGCTTCTCGACGAGTTATGCGGCTTTGTTCCTCGCACGAGTCGGCGTTGGCGCCGGCGAGTCGGCGCTGAATCCGTCGGCTCTATCGATGCTCAAGGATTATTTTCCACCCGATCGCATCGGTCGCGCCGTGGGTCTCTACACCGCAGGCGTCTCGAGCGGCAGCGGTATCGCCTTTATCTTCGGGGGCGCGCTGTATCCCAAACTCAAGGAAGCGGGCCCCGTCGAGTTACCGCTGCTCGGCTGGCATGAGCCTTGGCAGCTGATGTTCATCTACGTGGGGCTGCCCGGCTTGCTGATCGCTCTGCTGGTGCTGACGATCCGCGAACCCATTCGCCGCGAGTTCCTGCTCACCGGACGCAAACCCGAGGCGACCCCGGTGCTGCAGACGATGCGATACCTGGTTGGCCGATGGCGTGCCTTTCTCGTGCTGTTCTTCGCGCTGTCGGGCCTCGCGATCATGGCCTATGGAATCGGTTTCTGGATTCCGGAGTTTCTGCGTCGCACCTACAACTTGTCGCCGCAGGAACTCGGCTACTGGATCCAGTGGCGAGGCGTCATCACCATCGCATTCGGCCTGATCGGCGTGCTCATCGGCGGCTGGATGTGCGACTACTTCCAGAAGCGCTACGAAGACGGGTACGTCAGGGTCTGTCTCGTGTCGTTCTTGGTGATGGCTTTTGGTTACTGCCTCTTCACGCTGATGCCGACGCCGCTGCTCGCCGTGTTGTTCCTGATTCCGGCGACACTCGGTGCCGCGGCGCCCACGGCGGCGGGTGCGGCGGCCGTGGTCTCCATCGCGCCTCCCACCATGCGTGCGCAGTGCGTGGCGTTCTACTACTTCATCCTCAATGCCGTCGGCTTTTTCGTGGGACCCACGGCGGTGGCGCTCGTCACCGATTTCTATTTTGCCGACGAGTCGCAACTACGCTACTCCATGTTCGTAGTGGCGGCTGCCGTGTCGGTGATCGGCACCTGGTTGCTGATTTACAACCTGCCGCACTTCCGCGCTGCGGCGCGCGAGGCGAAGCAATGGACCGAGGGCGCCGCCTGACCGCTAGACTGCGCGGCGCAAAGCAACTTTCGGCACGCATCAGACTTTCAATCGAGAGGAATCACTCATGGCCAACGCTCCTGCCGACCCGAAACTCCCCATCCTGCAGCGCGACCATCGCAGCGTGATGGGCAAGGTGCTCTACACCAGCAAGAAGCCGGAGCGCATGAATCAGGAGCGCGGCCGCGAATATTTCCGCATCGACGTACATGCCGACGGCACTCGCACCTGCACTGCGCACTGCGAAATCGACGACCGTCCATCGGTGATGCGTGACATCACCTATTCGCTCGACAAGGACTGGATGCCGACCGACTGCTTTGTACGATTGTCGGTGGGCAGCCGCTTCATGGGTTCGGGTTGGTTCCGTTTTCATCCGCAGTACGCGGAGTGCGAGACCTACACCTCGATGGAAGGCCGCGTGTCGCAGACCATGGATCTGGCCACGCCGCTCGTCACGTTCCAGAATCACGCTATCGCCTGCGATGCCTGGCACCTGCGACTGATTGATCAAAGAAAACCCGGCGAAGTGCAGCGCATCAAGCAAATGCTGCTCTCCTCACCTGATCATCGCGGTGCCACCGGTCCGATGCTGTTCTCCATCGGGCTCAATATCGTGTTCGTCGGCGCGGAGAAACTCACGGTCGGCGCCGGCACCTTCGATGCACTGCATTTCCAGTTCGTGGCCAACCCGGAACTGCCCCAGGAGCACCCGCCGTATGACGTCTGGTGCACGGCAGATGGGGACTACCTGTTCCTTAAGGGACAGGTCGCCGGCTACATGCAAACCCACTACGAACTGGTTGAGTTGTCACGGGGGCCGCACTGGGGCAACTGACGTCGTAGTCGAACCGTGACGCGTGTCGCATTTTTGGCACTTCCCAAGACTTTCCGCAGGTGTATAATCGCCACACTCGTAGCAGCCAAACAACGACTAAGTTGTTGATTTGATTGATACGATGGGTTTTTGAAGTGTATTTGCCTCATGGTGCCAACTTCCGCAAGAAAGTTTGCATCCTGAGGGAGACAACTTAAAACTCTGGCGATCGACGCGAGCACGGTGGGCTGGCGGCCTCGTTTGGCGGCCTCCCCGGGGAAACTCCGGTTTCCCGACCGCACACATTAGCGCTCGCGGAGCAGTGCTTTGCCCCTGCTGTAGAGCGATGGACCAGAGAGAGACGAGCCCTGAAGAACCCCGCGCGAGCGGGGTTTTTTTTGGCCGTACGAAGGCGCTTATTGCCCTTCCAAGCCTGCGCGCAAGCCGGCGAGCAGCGCTCCCTTGTTGGCGAAGTCCCACTGACCGCCGAACGCGATGTCGGTGACGACGAATCGGCCGCTTTCCTCGCGAAGGACGATGGTATCGGTCCATTGGGTCGGCTTGGTATCCGCAGCGCCCATCGAGTGCGTCAGTGTCACCGGCACGCGCCACTCGCCTGCTGCGCCGGTTTGCGGCTCGCCCACGGTGAACGCGGTCGGCCCTTCGAAAAGACTCGAGAACAGGTCGCCATCGGTGAAGGGCGGCTTCTCCATTGGCGCTGCAGCACGTGCTGCGGCGCGCGCAGCATCAGCACGCTGCAGCAGATCGACGAGCTCCATCGACATCAGCGGCGCGAGCTCATTGCGCTGCTCTGGCGTCGGCGCCCCGCTCGGGCGTAACTTCGCGAGCGCCGTGTAAAACAAACTCACCGCCTCGCGTGCGGCGCCCACGGCAGGGTCCACAGCCTGCTCCGTATTGGCCGCGTCGCCGGAGGCCGCCGAGGACGGCGGGGTGTTTGGTTCAGGCGAGCATGCCACGAGCACGCTCGCGACCAACGCCGCGCCGATGATCCGTACGGGTCTGCACTCAGACGATGTTTCATGACTCATAAGCGAACCTTTAGGGCAGATCGGTTTTACCCATCAACCAGCGATCACACTCGCGCGCTGCGCCGCGACCTTCGTTGATGGCCCAGACGACCAGACTTTGACCGCGGCGACAGTCCCCGGCGGCAAACACACCGGGAACGGTGGTCGAGTAGTCGCCATATCCCGCCTTGACGTTCTGACGCTCATCGAGCGCGACGCCGAGATCCGTGGGCAGCGCGGACTCCGGCCCCGTGAAGCCCATGGCAAGCAGCACGAGTTGTACCGGTTGCGTGCGTTCGGTGCCAGACACCTCGACGGGCACGCGCTGACCGCGTTCGTTCGTCTGCCAGCTCACATCGACGGTGACCAACTCCTTGACTCGACCCTCGGCATCGCCAATGAATTTCTTGACCGTGGTCAGATACGCTCGCGGATCGCGACCGAACTTGGCAGCCGCCTCTTCCTGCCCGTAATCCATCTTGTACACGCGCGGCCACTCCGGCCACGGATTATCTTCAGCACGCTCCAGCGGCGGCTTGGACATGATCTCGAACTGGGTCAACGTCCGGCAGCCCTGCCGCATCGCACTGCCCACGCAGTCGGTGCCGGTATCACCGCCACCGATCACAACCACATCGAGACCCTTGGCGTGAATCGGCGCTGTCGCGGGTCCCTTGCCGAGTACCGAACGCGTCGCCTCGGTGAGATAGTCCATCGCGAAATGCACGCCACCGAGGTTGCGTCCCTCGATGGGCAGATCGCGCGGTGTCGTCGCACCGGTGCAAAGCACGATGGCATCGAAATCCCGACGCATCATCTCAGCTTCATAGTTCTCGCCGACATTCGCATTGCAGACGAACTTGATGCCCTCTTCCTCGAGCAACTTGATGCGGCGCATGACCACATGCTGCTTATCGAGCTTCATGTTCGGGATGCCGTACATGAGCAACCCACCTGGCCGATCGGCACGCTCGAGCACGGTCACCGAATGACCCGCGCGGTTGAGCTGTTGCGCTGCGGCGAGCCCCGCGGGACCCGAGCCGACGACGGCCACCTTCTTGCCCGTACGCGTCTTCGGCGGCTCGGCGTTGACCCAGCCTTCCTCGAAACCGCGCTCGATGATGGTGTTCTCGATGTTCTTGATGGTGACCGGCGGGGCGTTGATGCCGAGCACGCAGGAACCCTCGCAGGGCGCAGGACACACCCGACCGGTGAACTCGGGGAAATTATTGGTCTTGTGCAGACGCTCGAGCGCCTCGCGCCACAAGCCGCGGTAGACGAGGTCGTTCCACTCGGGAATGAGGTTGTTGACCGGGCAGCCAGAGGCTCCACCGCTCATCAGCTTGCCCGTGTGGCAAAACGGCACGCCGCAGTCCATGCATCGCGCCGCCTGGTTGCGCAGGCTCTTCTCATCCAGGTGATGATGGAACTCCTTCCAATCACGCACCCGTTCGGTCGGCGAACGATCGAGCGGCAGCTCGCGTAAGTACTCGATGAATCCTGTTGGCTTGCCCATGATCAGTTGCCACCCACTCGCGACAGATCACGCGAGTTCTCTTCGAATGCCGCCATCACCGCCTCCTCACCGGAGAGCCCTTGGTCGTGCGCCCGCTTGATGCAAGCGAGCACCCGCTTGTAGTCGCGCGGTATGACCTTGACGAATTTCGGCAACAACGTCGGCCAGGCCTCGAGCACGCGCTGCCCCTGCACGCTACCGGTCACTTCCACATGCCGCGCAATCAGTGCCCGCAGCGACTCGGCTTCGCCCTCGTCGGTGACGCGCTCGATTTCGACCATCTGCTTGTTGATGCGCGGATCGAACACGTTGTCGGGGTCAAGCACGTAGGCCACACCGCCCGACATGCCGGCGCCGAAGTTGCGTCCCGTGTTGCCGAGAATGACCACCCGGCCACCAGTCATGTACTCGCAGCCGTGATCGCCCACGCCCTCCACGACGGTGTCCACACCGCTGTTTCGAACGGCGAAGCGTTCGCCCGCCTGACCGCGAATGAACACCTCACCCGAGGTCGCGCCGTAAAGCGCGACATTGCCGATGATCATGTTCTCCTCGGCCTTGAAGGTCGCCGAGCGCGGCGGAAACACCGTGATGCGCCCGCCGGAGAGACCCTTGCCGACGTAATCGTTGGCGTCACCCTCGAGCGTGAAGCTCATGCCCCGCGGCATGAAAGCGCCGAAACTCTGTCCGGCAGAGCCCTCGAAGCGAATCCGAATGGTGTCATCCGGCAAGCCGCCGGGACCCCACTTACGCGTGATCTCGCTGCCGGTGATGGTGCCGACGACGCGATTGACGTTGCGGATCGGCAGGTTCGCCTCGACCTTCGTGCCGTTCTCGATGGCCGGACGACACAGCTCGAGCAGCGTCGTCATGTCGAGTGACTTCTCGAGACCATGATCCTGCAGCTGACTCTGGTAGCGGCCCACTTCCGGCCCCGAGTCGGGCTGGTAGAGGATGTTGCTGAAGTCGAAGCCCTGGGCCTTCCAGTGATCGATGGCCGCCTGCGGCTCGAGCCGATCGACTCGGCCCACCATCTCGGTAAGCGTTCGAAACCCGAGCTCCGCCATGATTTCGCGCAACTGCATGGCCACGAAGCGCATGAAGTTGACCACGTGCTCGGGCTTGCCCGCAAAACGCTCGCGCAACCGCGGATCCTGCGTGGCAACGCCCGCAGGGCAGGTGTTGAGGTGACAGACGCGCATCATGATGCAACCGACCGACACCAGCGGCGCGGTCGCGAAACCGAACTCCTCGGCACCGAGCAGCGCGGCAATTGCCACGTCGCGTCCGGTCTTCAACTGACCATCGGTCTCGACGACGATGCGACTACGCAGGTTGTTGAGCACGAGCGTCTGGTGCGTTTCGGCAAGACCCAGCTCCCAGGGCAAGCCAGCGTGTGTTGTCGAGGTAAGCGGCGAGGCGCCCGTGCCCCCGTCGTAGCCACTGACGAGCACGACATCGGCGTGTGCCTTGGCGACACCCGCGGCAATCGTGCCCACGCCCACCTCAGCCACGAGCTTCACGCTGACCCGCGCCTGACGATTGGCGTTCTTCAGATCGTGGATGAGCTCGGCGAGATCTTCGATCGAATAGATGTCGTGGTGCGGCGGCGGCGAAATCAGCCCCACGCCGGGCGTCGTGTGCCGCGCCTTGGCGATCCAGGGGTAGACCTTGGTACCCGGCAACTGCCCACCCTCGCCGGGCTTGGCACCCTGGGCCATCTTGATCTGAATTTCTTTGGCCTGCACGAGATATTCGCTCGTGACGCCAAATCGCCCTGAAGCCACTTGCTTGATCGCGGAATTCTTTGAATCGCCATTGGGCAGCGGAATGTAGCGATCCGGATCCTCGCCGCCCTCGCCCGTGTTGCTCTTACCGCCAATGCGGTTCATGGCGATGGCGAGCGTTTCGTGGGCTTCCTTGCTGATCGAGCCATAACTCATGGCGCCGGTCTTGAAGCGCTTCATGAGACTTTCGATCGACTCGACTTCCTCGATCGGAATCGACTCGCCCTTCTTGAAGGCCAGCAGTCCGCGCAGCGTCGAGAGATTCTTCGCCCGATCGTCGATCAGCTCGGCGTACGCCTTGTAGGTAGCGTAGTTGCCGGTGCGCACCGCCTTCTGCAGGCGATGGATACTCTCGGGGTTGAACACATGGAACTCACCCTCGGCGCGCCACTGGTACTGGCCACCCGCCGGCAGCACCGCTTCACCTGCGGGGCGTTCCGGGAAGGCGGCGTGATGCCGCATCAAGACCTCTTCGGCAATGGTGTCGAGACCGATGCCACCGACGCGCGACGCCGTGCCCGTGAAATATTCGTCGATCACGTCCTGGCGAAGACCCACGGCCTCGAAGACTTGCGCCCCGTGATAGCTCTGCACGGCCGAGATGCCCATCTTCGACATCACCTTCACCACGCCCTTGGTGGCGGCCTTGGCGAAATTGGCGCAAGCGAGCTTGTGATCGACGTTCGGCAGCAGGTTGTCGCGAATCATGCCATCGAGCGTCTCGAAGGCGAGATACGGATTGATGACGCTGCAACCGTAGCCGATCAGCAGCGCGAAGTGATGCACTTCACGGGCTTCGCCGGTTTCGATGGCGAGTGAGGCCCGCATACGCAGACCCTCGCGGATCAGGTAATGATGCAGCGCGGACACCGCGAGCAACGAGGGGATCGCGGCCATTTCGCGGGTGACGCCACGGTCACTGAGGATGAGGATGTTGACCTCTTCCTCCTCGATCAAGCGGCGCGCTTCAGCACGCATTTGCTCGACGGCTTTGGCGAGCCCCTCCGCCCCGCGCGAGGCGCGAAAGAGGATGGAGATCGTGCCCACCTTCAGACCCGGCAACGCAACGCGCTTGATCTTGGCGAATTCCTCGTTGCTGACGACCGGCGCCTTGAGTTCGATACGTCGACAGTCCGAGGGCTTCGGATCGAGGAGGTTGCCCTCGGAGCCGAGCCACACGTCGGAAGAGGTAATGATCTCTTCACGGATACTGTCGATCGGCGGGTTGGTCACCTGCGCGAACAATTGCTTGAAATAGTCGTAAATCAGCCGCGAGCGCTGCGACAGCACAGCCAGCGGCGTGTCGTTGCCCATGGAGCCCACGGCTTCAACGCCATCGCGTGCCATCGGCGCCATCAGGATGCGTTGATCTTCGAAGGTGTAGCCGAAGGCGATCTGCCGCGCGAGCAGCAGATCGGGCTCAGGCGCGGGCAACTGCGGCGCGGCGGGCAGATCCTTCAAGTGCACGAGATGCTCACCAAGCCATTCGGCATAGGGCCACTCGGTGCATACCGCACGCTTGATTTCCTCGTCCTCGACGATGCGACCCTGCTCGGTGTCGACGAGGAACATGCGCCCGGGTTGCAAGCGTCCCTTGCGCTCGATCTGCTCGGGCGGAATGTCGAGCACACCGGCTTCGGAGGCCACCACCGCCATGCCGTCCTTGGTGACGTAGTAGCGACCCGGTCGCAGCCCATTGCGATCGAGCACGGCTCCGATGCGGGCGCCGTCGGTGAACGCGATGGCGGCCGGTCCGTCCCACGGCTCCATGAGACTCGAGTGAAATTGATAGAACGCGCGGCGCGCCGGATCCATGGTCTCGTGCTTGGACCAGGGCTCCGGGATCATCATCATCATGGCGTGCGGCAGCGAACGGCCGGCAAGCACCATGAGTTCGAGCACGTTGTCGAACATCGAGGAGTCGCTGCCATTGACGTTGACGATCGGCGCGAGCTTGCGCGTGTCCTCGCCGAACAGCTGCGACTCGAGCAGCGCCTCGCGGGCGCGCATCCAGTTGATGTTGCCGCGCAGCGTGTTGATCTCGCCGTTATGGGCGATGTAGCGATAGGGGTGAGCGCGATCCCAACTCGGAAACGTGTTGGTCGAGAAACGCGAGTGCACGAGCGCGATCGAGGTCTCGATCAGCGGATTGCGCAGATCAGGGAAGTACTGATCCAGCTGCATCGTGAGCAGCATGCCCTTGTAGACGAGCGTCTTGTGCGAGAGGCTCGCGACGTACCAGTACTCGGCACCGCCAATGGTTGAGACGCGGATCTCGTTGTAGGCCCGCTTGCGAATTACATACAGCTTGCGCTCGAAGGCTTCCGCATCCGGCGTGTCGGCACCACGTTGGATGAACACCTGCCGCATGAACGGCTCGCTCGCACGCGCCGTCTCACCGAGCATGGAGTTGTCCGTGGGCACGGTTCGCCCGCCGAGGTAGATCTGGCCCTCGGAGGCCACGACGCGCGCGAACACTTCTTCGATGCGCCGGCGCTGGGTTGCATTGCGCGGCATGAAGATGAGGCCACAGGCGTACTCGCCGGGTTCAGGCAGCGTGATGTGGGCCTGCTTGGCGGCAACCTTCAAAAAGGCGTGCGGCATCTGCATGAGCACGCCCGCGCCATCGCCGGTATTGACCTCGCAACCGCAGGCGCCCCGATGGTCGAGGTTCTTCAACACCTGAATGGCGTTGCGGAGGATCTTGTTGGACTTGCGACCCTGAACGTCGACCACAAACCCGAAGCCGCAGGCATCGCGCTCGTTGTCGGGATCGTACAGACCCTGCTTGCCGGGTCGGGTGGTACGCACCGGCGGCTGGGCCGGGGTCAGGTCGCGCGTCGTGCCGTTCATGGGGGCTCCTTATGTCAAGCGGACTATACGCCGCGTTTTCCGCCGGAATAAAGGCTTGACGGGAATTTGACTCATTATGATGAGTCAGTAACACTCAATACATGACAAAACGGCTCCAGGTGTTATTCGAGGATGGCGAGTACGCGGCCTTGCAAGCGGCGGCGGCCAGTCGCGGCATGACGGTGGCCGAATGGGTGCGCCAGGCGCTCGCGCAGGTCCGGCGGGAATCCTCCACCGCCGATGTGGAGCGCAAGCTGGCGGCGATCCGCACCGCCGTACGCCACGCCGCCCCAACCGGGCCCATCGAACGGCTCACGGCAGACATCGATCGCGGCTATGCCGCGGGGCCTGCCCCCGAGGGCCTGTCCTCGCCAGGAAACTACTGACCATGGTGTTTATCGATACCAGCGTGCCGCTCTATCTGGTCGGCGCCGCGCACCCCAACAAGGTCGATGCGCAGCGCCGGCTCGAAGCCCTCGTCACCCAGCGCGTCAGGCTCGTGACCGATGCCGAAGTGCTGACGGAGATCCTGCACCGTTACACCACGCTCGAGCGCCGTGGCGGCATCCAGCTCGCCTGGGATGCGCTGCAGGGCGTCGTCGACGAGGTGCTGCCCGTCGATCGCGAGACGATGGAGCGCGCCAAGCAGCTGGTGCTGCAGTACCCGACACTGCCCGTGCGCGCCGCCGTGCACGTGGCCACCGTGCAGCGTCACGGCATCGACACCGTGCTGAGTTTTGATCCGGCCTTCGATCGTGTGCCGGGACTGACGCGGTTACGATAGCCACGCACCACATTGGAGGACAGCAGCATGGATCGACGCGACTGGGTCAAAGGCGCAATGGGCTTGTCGATTGCAGCGGGACTCGCCACCTCGGGCGAGGCGAGCACGCCGGCGGCGAAAGACGTGCCGCTCTCGGTGCAGTCGCTGCGGGCGGCACTCGTGCAGACACGTATCGGTCTGCCGGATCCCGCCAACCCGCAACCCGTGTTGCGTTCCAACCTGGCGCATATGCTCGAGTGGCTCGATCGAGCCCAAGCCGAACGCCGGCACGACCTCGTGATGTTTCACGAACTTCCGTTGACCGGCCTCTCGTTCAGTTGGCCACGCAGCACCGTGCAGAAACTCTGCATCGAAGTGCCGGGCCCCGAAGTGCAGGCGATCGCTGCGAAGGCACGGCAGTATCGCTGCCACGTGACCTTCGGCGCCTACATCGTCGATCGCGACTGGCCGAACCACTTCATGCTGGCCATCATCATCCTGGGACCTGAGGGTCAAGTGGTCGATGTCCAATGGAAGGCCCGCAACATCATGGGTGCCTTCGCCAACATGGAGTTGATGACCACCACCATTTTCAACGTGCTGGATCGCTACGTGGAAATGTATGGCTGGGATCGCGTGATTCCGGTGGCTCGCACGAGCATCGGCAACATCGCCGCCTCTTCCGTGCAACTTGAGCCCGAGCTCTATCGAGCCTACGGCATGAAAGGCGCAGAACTCGTGCTGCGCGTAGCCACGGGGCGCTATCGCATGGTCGACGTGCAGGGCGCGAGCCTGCACAACGGTTACTGGTCGCTGATGGTGAACAACGCCTATCTGCCGGACGATCCGCAAGGTCTGCGCCGATACTGGCCCGACGGCGACTGGCGCAAGCCCACGCCCGACTCGACAACGGTGCTCTCCACCGTGGTCGACGCGCAGGGCAATATCGTGGCGCAATCGACCAGCCCAGAAGAGCAAATCGTCAGCGTCGACATTCCTATTGCCGCACACCGCGCCGCGCGACGGCCCCTCGTCATGCACAAGGAACTCTACGATCGGCAATGGCGTGAGTTCGTCGGCCCGTATCCGCCAAGCGCGTTCATCGCAAAGCAACCGGCCAACGTGCAGGATGCGGCAACGCTGATCAACGCCGGGCTGCGACGGCCTCGCTAACGCCACATCCGGCGCCCACTCGGCATGGATCTCGACCGACTGCTTGAGCGCGTGTTCGGCGATGCTGAACCCGAGCACTGGGGCACGGGCTGGATCTCGGGAACGCTATCGGTATTTCTCGGCGCGCTTGGCCTCGCGGCGGTCGCCTGCCTGCTGTGGCCACAGCTGCTGACGAGCCCCGAGGTGCGCGCCCTGCTGCCGCTGCCTTGGGTGCGTGCCGCCATCGAACTCACCCTCGGCGGTGCTTTCCTGCTCGGCCTCGCCAGTTCATTGCTGCGGCGGCGCAAGGTGCTGGGGTTCACGGGCATGGGCCTTACGCTCGTCGCCAGCGCGCTGGGCGGCGGACACGTCAGTGTGCCCGGCGAGGTGCCGACAGCCACGGCGTATCTCGGACTCGACTGGTTCCTGCTGAACCTAGCGCTGCTCGCGCTGATATTCGCCCCGCTTGAGCGGCTCTGGCCGCTGCGATCGCAAAGTGTATTCCGTACTGGCTGGACCACCGACAGCGTGTATTTCCTCGTCAGTCATCTGCTGGTGCAAGGCATGACACTGCTCACGCTACTGCCCGCAAGCGTGCTCTTCGCGTGGGCAGTGAACCCGGGGCTGCAGGAGTTCGTGCGCACTCTGCTCTTCCTGGTGCAGTGCTTGACCTGCGCGGTGCTCGCGGATCTCGTGCAGTACACGGTGCACCGACTGTTCCATCAGGTAAGAAGGCTGTGGCCCTTCCACGCTGTGCATCACTCCAGCTGCAACATGGACTGGCTGGCCGGCTCACGCCTGCATCTCGTCGATGTGCTCGTGACGCGCGGCCTGAGCTTCGTGCCACTGTTCGTGCTCGGCTTCGAACCCGGGCCGCTGTACACCTACCTGGTGTTCGTTTCGCTGCACGCGGTGTTCATCCATGCCAACGTCGCCTGGCGCTTTCCGCGCTGGGTTGAAGAAGTGCTCGTTACGCCGCGTTACCACCACTGGCACCACGCACTCGAGGCCGAAGCGCGGGACCGAAACTTCGCCGTGCACTTTCCGTGGATCGACCGCCTGTTCGGCACTTGGCATGCACCGAC
>RGWK01000002.1 GCA_010029775.1 Gammaproteobacteria bacterium | reverse complement strand
GCAGCAGCGAGGAGCGCGGGCTGTCGTGCAGCATGACAACGGCGGGGCCGCTCCCGCACACACGGTAGTGAACATGGCGTCCGTCCACTTGGACGAAGCCGCGGCGGATGGGGCGTGGCGCAGAGCCGGTAACGGGCGGTTGTTGCATGGTGGGATTCTTTATCATGCCGCAGGTCTCTGTCGATTTAAGGAGTCATCCCGTGTCTGGTTCTCGAGTCTCGCCCGTCAAGCGGGTGTCCATTTTCTGCCGCGACCTCGACAAGTCGCTGGCGCTGTACCGCGACATCCTCGGGATGAAGGTCATCGAGGAGAAGACCGTGCAGGGACCCTTCATGGGCAAGCTCGTCAATCTGCCGAGCTGCACCATGCGCATCGTTTTTCTGTCGGCCGATGAGTCGGTTGATGCGGGTCTTGTGGGTCTCTTCCACGTGACCGAACCAGAGCTTCCCTTGGCGCAGAACCCGCCTCCCGGGCAGTTGCACTGGGGTCAGGGGTCGTTCGTATTCGCTACCGATCAGGGTGATGCGATTTACGCCGATCTCGTCGCGCACGGGTATCGGTTTCTGACGCCGCCCACTCCGTATACCAAGCCCACCGACGACGCCTACATGAAGGCCGGCATCTATACCGAAATGATCTTTTACGATCCCGATGGACTCATGTGCTCGATTCTCGGCTACAAGCCGCTGCCCTCTTAGGGGTCCTCGTCTACGGCGGTCGGTGCTATCGTTGCGGTCAGTCGTTCCAAGGATTCCCACCATGACGTCAGTCCGAATCGCAGTACTGCTCGCCGCCCTGACCCTCGTTGCTGTGCCGGCGCGCGCGCAGTCCAATGGCACGTACACCACTGGAATGGGGTACACCATCGAGGTCACGTTCGAGGGCGACAGCCTTGAGGTGTATGAGCCTGCGAACGGCAAGCGCTCGGTGTACACGCGGCAAGGTGATGGAACCTATCTGTTCACGAACCCGGTGAACGGCATCAGTTACACCATGGAAGTCGGCGATGGCGATACGCTCATCGCCAACAAGCCGGGTGCGCCGCGCGAGAACGGCACGGAATTGCGCAGGGTGGGCTCTGCCGATGCCGCCGAGCCGGTAGACGAGGATGAGGCAGAGCGGATGCTGGGCGTCGCACAGCAATACCTCGCCCGAGTGCAGTCCGATCCCGACAATGCTCAGGCGTGGAGTTTCTGCGGCTTTGCTGCGCTCGCGCGAGCCCAAGGCGGCGGCGATTCGCAGGTGATGCAGTCGGCGCGTTCGCTGCGGCAGATTGCCGTGTCCTCGGCGAATCCCTGCAGCGACGCCATCCCCGACTCCATCTGGGACGCGGCGAACTGACCCCGGGCAGCGTTTGTAAGGAGTGACCCATATGTCGAGCCCCGCTGCGGTACCTGCTACCGAAACCGCCTTGAGCCGCACGCTGCGGCCTCGGCACATGTTCATGATTACCATCGGCGGCATCATCGGTGCCGGCCTGTTCGTCAGCAGCAGCGCGGCGATCGCGGTGACCGGGCCGGCTGTCGTGATCACCTACCTGTTGACCGGACTGCTGGTGCTGATGGTCATGCGTATGCTCGGCGAGATGGCCGTGGCGAATCCCGAGGTACGCTCCTTCACAGAGTTTGCGCGGCTTGGGCTTGGTAACTGGGCCGGGTTTTCCGTGGGCTGGTTGTATTGGTTCTTTTGGGTTGTGGTGATCCCCATCGAGGTGATTGCCGCGGTGAACATTCTCGCTGAACTCGGTCTGACGATACCGGCCTGGCAGAGCGGCTGCGTACTGATGGTGGCCATGACGCTCGTGAACCTCACATCCGCGCGCTCGTTCGGCGAGTTCGAGTTCTGGTTCTCGTCGATCAAGGTAAGCGCCATCATCGCGTTCATTCTGGTGGCGCTGGCTCACATCGCGGGGCTCTATGGCGAATCCTCACCAGGGCTTGCCAACCTCACTGCCCACGGGGGCTTCGCGCCGAACGGTACGCTCGTGATCGTTGCGACCGTCACCACGGTGATCTTCTCGATGATGGGCACGGAAGTGGTGACCATTGCGGCGGCCGAGTCCACCGAGCCCGCAAAGTCCGTCGCGCGCATGACCTCTTCGATCATCGGTCGCATCATGCTCTTCTATGTGGGCTCGCTCATCATGATCGTCGCGGTAGTGCCCTGGAACAGCATCGTACCTGGCGAGTCGCCATTTACTGCAGCGCTCGATGCGATGCAGATCCCGTATGCGAGCACCATCATGAGCGTGGTGATCCTGACCGCAGTGCTCTCCTGCCTCAATTCCTGCTACTACATCTGCTCGCGCGTGCTCTTCGTGCTCGCCGAGAAAGGCGATGCGCCGCGCTGGCTCGTCAAGGTCAATGCGCGGCGTGTGCCGTCGCGCTCGGTGATGCTCGGCAGCGTGGCGGGCGTGCTCGGCGTCGTGGCGCAGGCCTATTCACCGGATGGTCTGTTCGCGTTTCTCGTCAACGCCTCGGGGGCGTTGATCCTCGTCATCTACCTCACTATGGCGATCGCGCACGTGCGCCTGCGCCGACAAGCGATCGAGGCCAACCGGCCGGTGGCGATGCCGATGTGGCTCTTTCCGTGGCTGAGTTACCTGACCATCGGCGCCATCTTGGCGGTGCTGCTGGCCATGGCACTCACCCCCGCGTTGCAGTCCCAGTTCTGGACGAGCGCCGTTTCGATCGTCGTCGCGCTGGGGGCTTATGTATTGATAGCGCGTCGACGGTAAAATATTGCAACTCACCCGGGCCCGTTTCTGGGTACCGGGTTAACCGAAGAGGCGCATCAATGAATATTCAAGGATTGAGAACGTGGTTTTTGGCGTCCCTGTGTCTTGCGCTCATGCCCGCTGGGGCGGCGCTTGGCGCAGCGACCGACAAGGTCTTGCAGGAGGTGGTCGCGGGAGAGTGGCGCTCAGCCGAGGATAAATCCCGCGATGCGGCGCGCAAACCCATCGAGAACCTGCAGTTCTGGGGCTTGAAGCCCGGCGCCAGCATCCTCGAGGTGCAGCCCGGCGGTGGTTGGTGGACTCGTATCCTCGCGCCGTATGCGGCACGCACCAACGGCCGTTACGCCGCGACGGCTGCGGATCTCGGCAACCCGTCCCTCTCCGATGCTGCGCGCAAATCGCGCGCGGATTTCGCAGCCCGTTACGCCGACGAGAAGATCTACGGCAAAGTGGATCTCGTGAACTGGAGCGCGACGGCGGCGCCGCTTGCCGAAGGGAGCTATGACTTCATTCTCGTCTCACGGGCGATTCACGGCTGGATGCGCGTCGAAGGTCTGACGGATCGCTACTTCGCCGAGCTTGCCCGGTCGCTCAAGCCCGGTGGCGTACTTGCCATCGAGCAGCATCGCGGCAATCCCGGCCCGCAGGACCCGAAGGCGGCAAGCGGCTACGTCACCGAAGCGTTCGTCATCGATGCGGCGAAAAAAGCAGGCCTCACGCTGGCGGCACGCTCGGAGCTCAATGCCAACGTCAAAGATACGAAGGATCACCCGTTTGGTGTTTGGACTCTGCCGCCGACGCGCATCACCGTGCCCTACGGTTCGGGCAAGGCCCCGGATCCGACCTTCGATCGCACGAAGTACGATGCGATCGGCGAGTCCGATCGCATGACGCTGCGCTTCGTGAAGGCAGCGCGCTAAAGCAAAGGCGTCGCCACCGAGGCAGCAGCGGAAGCGGCCTCGGTGGTCAACGCTCAGCCGCGGCGGATCACAATCTTGCCGACGTGCTCTCCGCTTGCGAGATAAGCCAGGGCTTGCGCCGCCTCATCGAACGCGAAGCTGCGATCGATGTGCGGCGCGAGTCTGTTCGCGGCGCTGGCGCGTAACAGATCCTCGAGGTTGCGGCGACTGCCGGACGTAATCCCTTTAAGCACCACGTTATTAAGGATCAGCGGCCCAAGATTGGGCGGCGCCGGAGCGGGGCCGCCGAGAGCCCCGAGCAGCCCGACCCTCGCATTTGGGGCGCAGGCGGCCAAAGATTGCGAGAGCGTCGAGGCACCCACGGTTTCGACCACGATGTCGACGCCGCGCCCGCCATTGGCGGCTCGCACAGCCTCGTGCCAAGCAGGTTGGCTGCGGTAGTTGACGGTAATGTCGGCGCCGAGCTTGCGGCAGAGTGCCAGTTTCTCATCGCTTGAGGAGGTGATGGCCACCCGGGCACCGCACATCTTGGCGATTTGCAGCGCGAGCACAGCCACACCGCCCGTGCCCAAGGTGAGCACCGTGTCTCCCGCCTTGATGCGCCCTAAGGCCTCGAGCACCGCCCAAGCCGTGATGCCTGCGGCGCCGAGTGCTGCAGCCGCCTCAAAGGAGAGATTCTCCGGAATGCGCACGAGCGAATTCGCCGGCAGGACGATGCGCTCTGCGAGCCAGCCATCGCGCGTGTTGCCCGCATCGGCGGCGAAGATCGAGGGGTCGTAGTCTCCATCCGTCCAGAGCGTGAAGTGTGGTGCCGTCACGCGCTCGCCGCGTCGCACCCCCGTGACTCCCGGCCCGACCTCCACCACAACGCCGGCGCCATCACCCACCGGAATGCGCTCGGCCGGCTTGCGCCCCCCGTAGCGGCCCGCGAGGATGTCGAGGTCACGATGATTGAGTGCCGCGGCACGCATTTCCACAACCACCTCGCCCGCTGAAGGCGTCGGGGCAACCCGATCGACCCGTGCAAGCGAGCCAATGCCTTGCTGGGCGCCGATCTGGTAGGCCTGCATGCGCGGGGTACGCGCGGCAGAACTCGGGTTTACGGTCTCGCCCGGTGCAGCGCCACCGCCGAGCGTCGCAGCACCGCTGACAGCGGCCGCGCCGCCGAGGGCTGCCGCTGCGGTGGTGGCGAGCGCCAGTCGTCGCTGGTGGTCAATGTTTTCCATGTGCGATCCTAGGGCCATGAACGAATCGGTGACGCCTGAGCGCTGCGCCTCACTTGCGGTGTTTTATGACGGCGCTTGTCCATTGTGTCAACGGGAGATCGCGCTCTATCGCGACCTGCCCGCGACGGCGCCGGTGGAGTTCGTCGACATCAGCGATCCTGCGCAGCCTGTGCCCTCCGGGCAATCGCGCGAAGCGTGGCTCGCGCGCTTTCACGTGCAGCATGCCGACGGGCGCATCGAGAGCGGAGCGCGTGCCTTCCTCGCACTGTGGGCACGGTTGCCGTATTGGCGCTGGCTCGCACGGCTTGGTGCACTGCTAGGCGTCGCCACGCTGCTCGAACTAATGTACTGGGGGTTTCTGCGCGTGCGGCCCGCGATGCAACGATTGGCTGTGCGACGCTGGGGCGGGCGCAGATGAGTTGGCGGACGAGAGTTTGTGTTGTGCTCACATCAGAGGCGATGTCGGCACGCGAGTGCTCGGTGAAACGGGTATATCGTTAGCGCGAGACGCGCGGCCAAAAATACAGCTCGCCGGTCGGATTGCCGAAGAGCAGGGTGCCGCCCAGATCGTAACCCCGTTCGAGTTGACCCACGCCGCGCTCGTTGAACAGTGTACGTCCCTCGATGCGGCGTTGATCCCCGCGCTTGCCGGTGATGACACACGTGGCGGGGTCGATGACGCCGAGAAAGCCCTCTGCCGTGCGGCGCCACCGGGTCTCGCAACCTTGCTCCATTGATGCTCGCGTGGCCAGAGCGCCCTTGCGCAGCAACGTAGGGTCCGCGACCAACGCGGTTGCGGCTTGACCGTCGGTGAATGACAGCGCTTGCATGGTGAGCGGCGAGCGCGAAGCGACGTCGAACAGGTATAAACGCTGTCGATACAGCTCTCCCTCGGGTCCGTCGTGGCGCATTTCGGAGTACAGCGTCACGGTGTTCGGCGTGTTGCTCTCGACGCGACGGATACGCAGGTGGATGGGGCGCCCTTCGCGGGCGCCATCGCTTGGTGCCGATTGGTAGTCGCCGATCATGGCTCGCGTCAGTTGCTGCAACTCGGGAGTCGGATCTCTCAACGGGTGTGCGCAGCCCGCGAGCAGCGCGACGACCGCAAGCCACCGCCATCGCGTAGCGATTCGATGCACCAGGCGCTTCCGCTCAGGCTGTCTTGATGCCCTGCTTGGCGATGGGCAACGAACGCAGTCGCTTGCCGGTGGCGGCAAAGATAGCGTTCGCTAATGCCGGGCCGACGACTGCTGTGCCGGGTTCGCCGATACCACCCGGTGCCTCGCTGCTCTCGAGCAGGTGCACATCGATGCGCGGAGCCTCGGGCAGACGCAACATCCGGTAGGTGTCGAAGTTGCGCTGTTGCACCTGGCCGCGCTCGAGCGTGATGTCGCCCCACAGTGCAGCGGTCAGACCGAACAGGATGCTGCCCTCGACTTGTTGATCGACGATGTTGGGATTGACCATCTGGCCGCAGTCCACGGCACAGGTGATGCGATGGACGGTAAGCGCACCGTCCTTCATGGAAATCTCCACGACTTGCGCCATGTACGTGCCGTAGCCTTCCATGAGCGCAATGCCCTGATGGTGCCCGGCGGGCGCCTTGCCCCAACCTGCGCGACTCGCCGCTTCATCGAGCACGCGCTTGAAGCGCGGTTGTTTGGCGAGCAGGGCAGCCCGAAACTCATACGGATCCTTGCCGGCTGCGCTGGCGAGCTCGTCCATGAAACACTCGGCCACGAAGCAATTGAGTGCATGACTGACCGAGCGCCAGTAGCCGACATCGACACCGACTTCTTCGCGGTTGTAGTTCACCGCGACATTCGGCACGTCGTAGGGATAGTTGGTGGCCGCTTCGATAGCGAACGGGTCGATGGCCGTGGCCACCACCGGCGGGAACATGCGCGCCGTGATGGAAGGGCCAGTCAGATCGAGTTTCCAGGCGGTGAGTTTGCCCGTGGCATCGAACCCCGCCGCCACCGTGTCGAAGGCCGGCGGGCGATAGGTGTCGTGAGTCATGTCCTGCTCGCGACTCCAGATCACCTTCACGGGCTTGCCCACGGCCTTGGAGGCGACGATGGCGGCAGCGATGAAATCGACCTCGAGTCTGCGACCAAAACCTCCGCCGAGCATGGTGGTGTGGATATTGACCTGCTCGGGCTTGAGGCCCGCGACGGCCGCCGCCGTGGCTTGCGCGATGGTTTGCGTCTGAGTGGGGGCGTAGACGTCAGCGGCGTCGGCGCGCACGTCGGCCGTGCAGCACTGCGGCTCGAGCGTGGCATGGGCCAGCATCGGCAACTCGTAGGTGGCGCGGACCACTTTGGCAGCGCTTTTCAGTGCTGCCGCGGCGTTGCCGTCATTGCGCGCCGCGCGGCCTGCGCGACTAGAGGCTTTTTTGAGGCGTGCCCGGATCGCTTCGTTGTCGAGCGCGGCGTTGCTGCCTGCATTCCATTGGATGTTTACGGCGCCGAGCGCCTTCTGCGCTTGCCAGTAATGATCCGCTACGACTACGACGCCGTTGTCGGTACCGACAACGTCCTTTACGCCGGGCATGGTCTTGGCTGCTGTGGCATCGAAGCTTGCGAGCTTGCCACCCAGCGTCGGGCATTGCGCGAACGCGCCGTGCAGCATGCCGGGGAGCTTGACGTCGATGCCGTAGATGGCGCTGCCATCGAGCTTGCTGGCGGTATCGATGCGCTTGGCAGGCTTGCCCACCAGCGTGAATTCTTTGGCCGGCTTGAGCGTCACTTCCGTAGGTACCGGAAGCTTGGCTGCCGCTTCGGCCAGTTCGCCGAAGGTGAGACGCTTGCGGCCATTTACTACCGAACCGGCATCCACCTTGAGCGTGTCGGGTGCTACGCCCCACTGCGTGGCAGCCGCTTGGATCAGCATGCTCCGCGCCTGGGCGCCCGCCTTGCGAAGCTTCTCCCAGCCGTCACGCACGCTGGTGCTGCCCCCGGTGATCTGCGCGCCGAGCAGATTGTTCGTGTAGACGGCGCCTACGGGAGCGGCCTCAACACGAATGGCCTCGAGGGTAACGCCGAGTTCTTCCGCAAGCAGTTGCGTCAGTGCGGTGTAGACGCCTTGGCCCATCTCGGATTTATCGACGAGCACGGTGATGCTGTTATCGCCCGCGATGCGCAGCCATGCGACCGGCTGCCCGCCGGCGCCGAGGGCGGCGGGTTTGCTGCAACCAACGAGTCCGATGCCGAGTACGAGACCGCCGCCGGCCAGAACACCGAGTTTGAGAAAGTCGCGACGCGTGTTGTGAGTGAGGGAATGGGCTTCGGCGTTCATCACGCATTCTCCTTTTTGAGCAGTTCTGCGGCGCGGTGCACGGCTTTGCGGATCCGGCCATATGTGCCGCAACGACAGATGTTGCCGGCCATGGCCGCATCGATGTCTGCGTCGGTGGGCGAGGGGTTTTGTGCAAGCAGCGCTGCCGCCGACATCAGCTGACCCGACTGGCAGTAGCCGCACTGCGGGACGTCGAGTTCGAGCCACGCTTTCTGCACCACATGCGAGCGGTCGGTGGAGAGGCCCTCGATGGTTGTGATCTTGCGTGCGCCGACATCGGCGAGCGCCACCTGACAGGAGCGCGCCGGCTCGCCGTCGATGTGCACCGTGCAAGCGCCGCAGAGGGCGGCGCCGCAGCCGAACTTGGTGCCGGTCAGGCCGAGGTGGTCCCGCAGAACCCACAGCAGCGGTGTGTCGGGCGCGGCGTCGGTCTCGAGAGCCTTGCCATTGACGTTGATTGCAGCCATCGTCGAAGCCTCCCCGGCGGATGCGGTTATGGCTTGATTAATAGCACCTTTCCCGTGATTTGGGGTGGAGCGCTCGCCGCTGCGGGGCGGCTAATTGGCCTAATATCGCTCGTAAATCGCCTGATTTGTGAGCGATAAGATGCTAGCGTATCGCTCATGCGCTGGAATTGGCAGTTCACCGCTTGGCCCGAATTCCGTTACGAGTCTGCCTCGCTGGCAGCCCGGGAAACCGCGTACCTTCGGAACAGCGGCGTCGTGGTCGGCACGACGAGGCATCTGCCGGACGATGAGCGGTTTGAACTCATCATCGAACTGATTAGCACCGAGGCCCTCAAGACCTCAGAAATCGAGGGCGATCTGCTGGATCGCGACAGCGTGCAGTCCTCGTTGCGCCGCCAGTTCGGACTTCAGGCCGATACCCGACGTGTCGGGCCGGCGGAGCGTGGCATCGCCGAAATGCTCTCGAGCGTTTACCGAAATTTTGCGGCGCCGCTGGAAGAGGCGACCCTGTTCGATTGGCACGGCGTGCTGATGCAGGCCGAGGCTCCGCCATCCGCAAGGGTGCCAAGCGAGATGCGCCGGTTCTGTGAATGGTTCAATTCGACGGCGCCGGACGCGCCCGCAGCGCTCCCTGCGCTCACCCGTGCTGGGCTCGCGCACTTGTACTTCGAGAGCATCCATCCATTCGAAGACGGCAACGGGCGCATCGGCCGGGCCATCGCCGAAAAGGCGCTGGCGCAGAGTGCCGGCCAGCCGACGCTGACGGCGCTCTCGCTCGTGTTACTGCGGCAGCGGTCCCGTTACTACCGCGAGTTGGAACTCGCGAGCGCCTCGCTCGAGGTCTCAGGCTGGCTCGATTGGTTCGCTGACCGGGTCATCGAGGCACAAGCCCACACGCTGGCTTGGCTCGAGTTCCTGATCGCCAAGGCAAGGCTTTTCGATCGTCTGCGCGAAAAACTCAACGCACGCCAAGAGAAAGCCTTGTTGCGATTGATGCGCGAAGGTCCTGAGGGGTTCAAGGGCGGGCTTTCCGCTGGAAAGTACTGCACCATCACCGGCGCTTCGCCCGCGACCGCGCGGCGCGATCTCGCGGAGCTGGTTGCACTTGGCGCGCTGCTGCGCACCGGGGAGCGACGCGGAACGCGCTACGTGCTGATGTTCGCGCAGCCTGGATGAACCGCAGGTCGCGGGCGCCGCGAGTGTGGCGGATCGCGCCTGGACGACGGTCACGCTTTACGTGACGGGATATCTCGTTGAGAAAACCCTCGCCCTCGACAACGTGTTCGTCATTTCGATGATCTTCACGTACTTCGCGGTGTTCTTGATCGCCACCGGAATCAAGATGCTGGTGATGATGGACCAGAAGCCCGACATCTCGAACAACCCTGTGCTGAGGTTCATGCGCAACCGCTTGCGCGTCACGGAGACCTTGCACGGCGAGCGCTGTATTTCGCACTCGCGGCGATGGTGCACCGGTTCCACTACCTCAAGTACGCGCTCGCCCTCGTGCTCGTGCTGATCGGCGTGAAGATCTTTCTCGGCGACTTGATGTTCGATGGCAAGGTGCCGGCGAGCTTGAGCCTCTCGGTGACGACCGGCCTGCTGGCTGCGGGCATCCTCTACTCGTGGTGGAAGACCCGGCGCGGTACTGCGGGCTAGGGCGCTGAGGGCTCTACGGTCAGATCGCGGCGATATGCGGCTACGCGCGGGTCCATGACCCGTCGCCACAGCGGCGGCAGCGCGGCGAGCACCACCATGGTGGCGTAGCCCGCAGGCAACTGCGGGCTTTCGTCGAAATGGCGCAGCAACGGATAACGGCGCGTGGCATGGGCGTGGTGGTCGCTGTGCCGCTGCAATTGGAACAGCAGCAGGTTCGTGAACGCGTAACTCGAATTCCACGAGTGCGTGATATCGACGCGTTCCGGCTGCCCGGCGCGCGCGCCCTCGGTCAGCGTGCGGCGCAGCAAGCCGTAATGCTCGACGTAATTGATGATCTCGAGCAGGCTGATGGCGACGAGACTCTGGCCCCAACCGAAAAGTTCGCTGCGTAGCACCCTCCACGACAGGTGCCGGCGCGCGAAGCTTTCGCGCTCGAGTTCGAGTGCGCGCAGCGGATTACGCCACAGCGCGCGCAGCACGAATCCATAGACCGACTCGCCGAGGCGAGCGGTGGAGCCGTCCTTGGGTGTGGCCACATCTACGTGATGCCCGAGCAAGTGCTCGATCTTGAAACCACCGTAACTCACGCTCGCCAGTAGCAACCCGCCCATGCGACGCTCAAGCCGCGTCTGCTTGTGGATGAGCTCATGGGCTGGATTGATGGCGACAACTCCGCCCACGAGGCCGATGGAGATGACCCAGCCTATTGCGCCGATCAGCGAGAAGGGCGCGACGGTCAGCGTCCAGGCGCCGAACAGCAGCACGCCCGTGTAGAGCGGCAGGCAAAGCACGGGTAACGCCCGGTAGTAGCGATCTGTGGCGAGCTCGGCCTCCTCGCGGGTCGACGGATTGGTGGTGTCGCGACCGATCAGTGCATCAAGCAGTGGAATGAGGACGAAGTACCAAAGCGGAACGATGAACGCCGCGGCATCCCAGGCGCCGGTGTGCAGGGCGAGGGCGTAACTGGCAAACGGCAGCACCACCGGTAGCAGAAAGAGCAGGTGCCGCGACTTATTCATGTCTCGGGGTTCGCGGTTCAGGGCGCGCGCTGCCAGCGCTGTGTTCGACCGAGCAGGGCGATGCCGAGATAACCACGCACGTTCAGGGTTCGCCCGCCGTCGGCGAGTTCGAGTTTGACGTCGTAGATCTTGCCGGTGTCGGGATCGAGGATCTTACCGCCGCTCCAGGTGGCCGATGTACCCTGACCTTGCTGCTTGAGCCCCGTGAGTATGACGAGCCCCAGCATCTTCTTGCCGCGACGGTCATCGGGACAGCGTTCGCAGGTTTCCTGGCGCGGCTCGTTCGGCCGCAGCGTACCGGCGATGCGGCCTTCAAGTGTTCCGTTGTTGTTGGTGATGTCGATGATGCCGCGCGGTTTGCCGTCTTTGTCGTCGATGGTGTGCCAGCGGCCGACCGGTGAGTGCGAGGCGCTGCTGTCGGCAGCCACGTCGTGGACCGCGCCGAGGGCAACGAGTGCGATAAGAGCGATGCGACGAATGTCCATGTCACACTGTAACGCAGTCATCGCCTGTTGTTGAGTGAGCCCTGATCGCGCGGCGAATGACCTGCTGCTCTGCTATATTTTTGCACTCTACACAGACTGTTTCGAGGCGCGGTTCTGCGCGATGACACCACCCGACCCTGGCCCGAAGAAATATCGCTTTGCCTCTCCGCTTGCCGCGGCGGTGCTGTGGCTGAGTTCCGCGGCGTCCGCCGCCCCAATGACACTCGATGCGGCGTTCGGCAAGGTGATCGCGTCGCACCCGGAGTTGAGGGGGTTCGCATTCCGCAGCGAGATTCGTGAGGCTGAGCTCGCGGCTGCAACCCTGCCGCCGCAGATGTCGCTGGGCGTGTCGGTCGAGAACGGGTAAGCGCGAGGCGCGCCGGGCCATGGCCGCGGCGCGTTTCGACGCGGTGGGTCTCGAGCGTTCGGCGCTGCAGTTCGACGTGCTGGCGGAGACGGCCCGTCGCTACCTCGAGCTCGTGGGCTGGCAGGCGCGTCAGCCGCTGCTTGAAGCGGAGCTTGCGCAGCGCGAGCGCATGGCCGATGCGGCGCGAAAGCGTTTCGCCATCGGAGCAGCCCCGCAAACGATGGCGCTCAAGGCCGATGCTGACGTGGCGGCGACCCGCGCTGCATTGTCGGCGAGCCGTACCGGCGCGGTGGTGGCGGCACGGCGACTGGCCTTGATGTGGAACGAGCGGACGGGAGCGACCATTGAAGCGATGCCGTTGCCCGCAAGCTTGCCCCCGCTCCCTGCTTTCGAAGAGTTCCGCAAGGCGTTGCCGGGCGCTCCGGAGCTGACCCGGTTTGCGACCGAACGCCGGATTCGCGAGGCCCGCGTACGGCTGGCCGTGGCCGGGGGCTCAGCGGACGTCGATTGGGAGTTGGGCGTTCGTCACTTGGCCGGCACCGGCGATGTGGCGCTCGTCGCTGGTGCACGAATCCCTCTTGGGGTGTCAGGCCGTGCGGCCTACGAGCAATCCATTGCACGGGCGGAGCGCGCAGCCCTCGAGGTTGAGCGCGAATCGATCGAGGCGCAGCTCGATGCTGCCTTGCTTGAGGCCTGGTCACAGGCCAATGCAGCAGCCGAGCAGGTCCAGGCGCTCGAGTCTGAGGTGTTGCCGAAGTTGCGCGAGGCGGCAGCCAGTGCCGAGCGCGCGTATACGGCGGGTGCGCTGAGTTACGTTGAATGGTCCGAGGTGCAGGGGTCGGTTCGATCCGCACTCGAAGCGGCGCTCGAGGCGAAACTCGACTGGCGTCGGGCGATGATAGAGATCCAGCGATTGACGGCTGAACCCGTCATCGCGGTGCAATGAGCGGGGGTGGTGCGATGCGTCTGACGGTATCGGTGATGGTGTTGTGCAGCGTGCTGCTCGGCGCCTGCGGCGGATCGCAAGGCTCTAAGCCCGCTCATGACGATCACGCGCACGGTGGGCACGAGCATGCCCACGAGCATGCCGATGAGCCTGAAGGGCCGAACGGCGGTCGGCTGCTGACGGAAGGTGATCTGTCGGTGGAGATCCGCCTCGTCGATCAGCCCGGAAAATTGCCGCGATTCGTCGCCTGGGTCACCCGCGATGGCGAGCCCCTCACCACGGGCGTGGAACGCATCGCCGTGCGTACCGAGCGTCTGGGCGGTGAGTCAGAAATCTTTGACCTTGCAGCCAGCGGCGGCGCCTTCGCCGGCACTCTGGGCGTTCGCGAGCCGCACAGCTTTGCCGTGCGGGTCACGGCGCGCGTGGCGGGCCGCGACTACACCTGGGCATTCGAATCGATTGAGGGTCGGGTCACCATTGATGCGTCGACTGCAGCCGAAGCGGGCATCACCACCACCAAGCTCGGCAGCGGTGTCATTCTCGAGACGGTCGAGGTGCCGGGTGTGGTGCGGGCGCGCGAATCATCCAGCGCCAAGGTCATCGCCAGGTTTCCGGGCGTCATCAAGGCGGTGAGAGTGCGGCCGGGTGATCGCGTTAAGGCAGGCAGTGTGCTCGCTACCATCGAGAGCAATGCGAGTCTGTCGACCTATCCGCTTGTAGCGCCGATTTCGGGCACGTTGATTCGGCACGACGCAGTGGTCGGTGCGGCGGTGAGCGAGACGCCGCTCTTCGAGATCGCCAATACCGATACGCTGCAAGTCGATTTGCGTGTCTTCGGCAAGATGACTCAGAGCGTTCGGACCGGCTCGCGAGTGCGCGTGCAGCGACTGACCGACGAGAGCAGCGTTGAAGCACAGATCACCCGCCTGTTGCCCGACATCGATATCGCCACGCAGAGCATCGTCGCCCAAGCACTGATCAAAAATAGCGATGGTTCATGGCGGACGGGTACCGCAGTCCAGGCGGAAATCGAATTGTCGCGCACGGCGGTCGAGCGTGCCGTGCCGATCGAGGCCCTGCAGAGCTGGCGGGAGATGGATGTCGTGTTCATCAAGGTCGGCGACGTGTACGAAGTGCGGCCCGTGAAAATCGGGCGTCGCGATCGTCGTTCAGCCGAGATCCTGGAAGGCGTCGAATTGGGTGATCTGGTGGTGGTTGGCCAGAGCTACCTGATCAAAGCCGATATCGAAAAGTCCGGCGCGACACACGATCACTAGGCCCGCGATGCTCGAGAACCTCGTTCGCTATTCGATTCGTCACCGCTTCGCCATGTTGGCGGTGACATTGCTGCTGGCTGCGGTGGGCGTAGTTAGCCTATTGCGGTTGCCGATCGATGCGGTACCGGACATCACCGACGTTCAGGTGCAGCTCAACACCGAGGCGCCGGGATACTCGCCCCTCGAGGTCGAGCAGCGCATCACCTATCCGATCGAAACCGCTCTGGCGGGTTTGGCCGATGTCGCTTACACACGATCGTTGTCGCGCTACGGCTTGTCGCAGTTGACCATCGGTTTCGAGGATGGAACGGACATTTACTGGGCACGGCAGCAGATCGCCGAGCGCTTGCAGGGCGTCTCGTCGCAGTTGCCTCCCGGCGTCGAAGCCTCCATGGGGCCGATTGCCACCGGTCTCGGCGAGATCTTCATGTATACCGTCGAAGCGGCACCCGGGTCTGGGGTCACGCCGACGGAATTGCGCTCGGCCAACGACTGGATCATCAAGCCGCAACTGCGCACCGTCAAAGGCGTGGTCGAGGTCAACACGGTCGGTGGGTTCGTTCGCGAGGTGCAGGTGGCACCGGATCTGCGTCGTCTCGGCGCTTTGCAGATCACGCTCGATGAGCTGATCCAGGCTGTTGAGCGCAACACGAAGAAATCGGTGCGATTCCGGTCGTTAATCGCAACGGGGTCGTGATCCGTGTCCGCGACGTCGCCGCGGTGCAGGAGGGGCGCGAATTGCGCACCGGCGCCGGCACCGAGGACGGCGAGGAGGTGGTCCTCGGCACGGTGATCATGCTCACCGGCGAGAACAGTCGTGAAGTCGCTAATGCGGTCCGAGAACGCATCGCCAGCATCCAGCCGTCGTTGCCCAAGGGCGTCGTGCTGAACGCCACCTACGATCGCACGAATCTCGTCAACCTGACGATCCGCACGGTTGCCACATCACTTGCTGAGGGCGCGTTGCTCGTCATTGCGGTGCTGTTTGTGCTGCTTGGCAACATTCGCGCGGCATTGATCACGGCAGCCGTCATCCCCTTGTCGATGCTGCTGACGGCCACCGGCATGTTACGGGCCGGTATCTCCGGCAATCTCATGAGTCTTGGCGCGCTCGATTTCGGTCTGATTGTCGATGGCGCGGTGATCATCATCGAGAACTGTCTGCGACGGTTTGGCTTGGCGCAGCAGCAACTCGGCCGGCTGCTGAATCGCGATGAGCGGCTGGATACCGCGGCGACGGCAACGGTGGAAGTCATCCGCCCGAGCATTTTCGGTATCGGCATCATTACCGCCGTATATCTGCCAATCTTTGCTCTCGAGGGAGTCGAGGGGCGGATGTTCCATCCGATGGCCTTCACGGTCGTGTTCGCTCTGACTGCCGCAATGCTGCTTTCGCTGACCTTCGTTCCTGCCATGGTCGCGATCGGCTTCTCGGGCAAGGTCGTGGAGAACGAACGGGCGTTCATGCACACGCTGCGTTCGCGCTACGCTCTTGCCCTCGACTGGGCCGTGGCGCGTGGGCTCAAGATCGTGGCGGTCGCAGTGGTGCTCGTGCTCGGTGCTGCAGCACTGGCGAGCCGGATGGGGAGCGAGTTCATCCCAAGTTTCGATGAAGGGGATTACGCGCTGCATGCGCTGCGCATCCCGGGCACCTCCCTGACGCAATCCGTAGCCATGCAACGGCAACTCGAGCGCCGAATTGCCGCCATTCCGGAGGTGGATCACGTATTCAGCAAGATCGGCACGGCGGATCTCGCCAATGATCCGATGCCGCCGTCGGTTGCTGACACCTTCATCATTTTCAAGCCGAGATCCGAATGGGCGGATTCACGCAAGACGCAGGCGGAAGTCATTGCGGGCATCCAGGAGATCATCGGCAAGATTCCGGGCAACAACTACGAGCTGACGCAGCCGATCCAGATGCGGTTCAATGAATTGATGACCGGCGTGCGCTCGGACGTTGCCATCAAGGTGTTTGGTGACGATCTCGACGTCGGGCTTGATCTGGCCGAACGGATCCGCGGCGTCGTAGCCGCAGTGCCGGGGGCCGAGGAGCCGCAGGTTGAACAGGTCACCGGCTTGCCCGTTCTCGTCATCGAGCCCGATCGGGAAGCGATCGCGCGCCTCGGGCTGTCGGTCAGTGATTTGCAGGATGTGGTTCGCGCTGCGATCGGCGGCGTCGTGGCGGGCACGCTCTACGAAGGCGATCGGCGTACGCCGATCGTGGTACGGCTGCAGGATTCGATCCGTGGCGACATCGACGCAGTACGTGCCTTGATGGTGCCGGTTGCGGGGAGTGACGGCACGCCCCGTGCCGTGCCGCTCGGTGAGCTCGCGACCGTCGAAGTGCGCGTCGGCCCGAACCAGATCAACCGCGAAGACGGCAAGCGCCGGGTTGTGGTGACAACCAACGTCAATGATCGCGATCTCGGCTCGTTCATCGCCGAAGTGCGTCAGCGCATCGAAGCGGAGGTGACTTTGCCTGCGGGCTACTGGATCGACTACGGCGGCACCTTCGAGCAATTGAACTCCGCCGCGCAGCGGCTCGCCATCGTGGTGCCTGTGACTTTGCTGCTGATTTTGGGCCTGCTCTTCATGGCGTTTGGCTCAGGCAAGGACACCCTGATCGTATTCTCCGGCGTGCCGCTCGCCCTCACGGGCGGTGTCATCGCCCTGTTCCTGCGCGATCTGCCGTTGTCGATCTCTGCGGGGGTCGGTTTCGTGGCGCTCTCCGGCATCGCCGTTCTGAATGGCATCGTCATGATCAGCTTCATTCGTCAGTTGCGTGACGCCGGTCAGCCTTTGCTCTCGGCATGGCGCTGTCGATCGGCGCGGGCGCCGAGGTACAGCGGCCGCTTGCCACCGTGGTGATTGGCGGGGTGATCTCCTCGACGGCACTGACGCTGTTCGTGCTGCCGGTTCTCTACGGGTTGCTGCATCGCGCGCGGTGAGATTTCGAGGACGCCTGAGGTGTCGGCAGCGACTCGGTCCGAAAGCCACGGTGGACCCGGGTTGCGACGACGACTAGGCTTAAGCCATGTCGGATTCACCATCGCTGCGAAAGCAACCGTTGTGGGGCGGCTCACGGGGCGCCTTTCTG
The DNA here is from genome assembly GCA_010029775.1 of Gammaproteobacteria bacterium. Lineage (GTDB taxonomy): Bacteria > Pseudomonadota > Gammaproteobacteria > Steroidobacterales > Steroidobacteraceae > UBA964. The sequence continues at coordinate 22,709 of RGWK01000002.1, read as the reverse complement.
GCTGCGCTCGCGCTGCTCAATGTCTTGCCCACCTACGCTGCGGGTGATGCGGCGCGCGGACGTGCGTTGGCCGAGACCTGTGTGCCTTGTCATGGCAACGCAGGGGTGAGTGCTTCACCGGCGTTTCCGATCCTCGCGGGTCAGCAATACGACTACCTGATCTCGGCGATGAACGCTTATCTCGGTGGGAGTCGTCAGGACTCGATCATGGGTGGTGCGATCCGCAATTTGTCGGCTGCGCAGATCGAGGATCTTGCGGCGTACTACGCCTCTCTGTCCGGGTTGCGGCCCGCTGCTGGCTCGCCCGCGGCTGCGCCATCATCGGGCAGCGTGCCGAGTGCCGCGCTCGCTGCGGCGCAGGCGGCGGCGGATGCGGCGCGCAGCCTCGTGCCGCCTCCGCCACGCGCTGCGCAACGCGGCCGTGACCCCGACGCTCGTGAGCGGGCGGCGTGCGCTGTCGTGACTCGTCGAGCGATCGGCTTGCCGCCGAACGCCGATCGGGATGGCGACGGCGTTACCGATTTGGACGATGCAGCGCCGGATGACGCACGCGCCTTCGCCGTCGACGCCGATGGTGATGGGTACCTCGCCGTCTGCAACGCGGGCCAGCTGCGCGCCGTCGGGCACGGTGGGACGACATGGTTACGCCAAAGATTTGAGCTGGTCGCTGATCTCGATATGTCGGGAAGCGCCCTCGAGCCGATCGGCAACTGCGGCCCGGCCAACAACTGCATGCTGGCGCGCGACCAGTTCGGCTATGCCGCGCATTTCGACGGCAACGGTCACGTGCTGCGCGGCGTGCGCATCGTTCGCGCTGAGGGCGGCGGCGTCGGTCTGTTCGGCACGCTGGCTCGCGAGGGCGCAGTCACACGTGTCGTGCTGCGCGAGGCGCAAGTGCAGGGCGCGAACGGCGTTGGTCTATTGGTCGGTGCCTCCTTCGGCGTCGTCGCGGCCTGTGATGCGCAGGGGCGTGTGACGGGTCGGGTGGCTGTCGGCGGTCTCGTGGGTGGCAACGCTGGCCGAATCATCGACAGCCGAGCAGACGTGCAGGTCGAGGCGATGGCAGCGGCTGGCGGTCTTGCCGGGGACATGAACGGTACGGTGGAGCACAGTAGCGCACGCGTTTCATTGAAAGCCGGCAAGGGCGTCGGGGGCCTGGTCGGTCTATCCACGTATGGCAGGGTGCTGGAGAGTGCGGCGTTCGGCGAAGTGGCCGGTGTCGACAACGTTGGCGGGCTCGTTGGCGTTAACACCGACGCGCTGCTCGAGGCGAGCGAGGCGCGAGTCACCGTGCTCGCGAGTGGCACCAACGTGGGTGGTGCGGTGGGCTATAGCGCGCAGAGTTTGCTTCGAGACGTGGTCGCACGTGGCGCGGTTCGCGGACGCAGTGCAGTAGGTGGGCTCGTCGGTCGAAATTCAGGCGCCGTGTTGCAGGCGTTTTCCACCGGCAAGGTGGAGGGCGAGTCGGCTGTGGGCGGACTCATTGGTGACAACACGGGAGGGACCGTGCGCGGTGCATTGTTCGATCGCGACACAGCGGGCGTCGCGACCGGCGCTGGCCGTGCGCGCAGCACGGCAGAGATGCAGGCGATGACCGCGAACGAGGCGGCATGGGACGATGCCAATCGATCGTGTCGAGCGTCGATTGAGATGCGCACATCGTCTGTATGGATCTTTGCGCCGAGTCGGGACTATCCTCGCATTGGTTGTCTGCCACGCGGGGTTGCGCCATGAGCTCGAGACATAAGGGTGGTTGGAAAATCATCGGAGCATTGGTCGGTCTGCTTGCTATGGCGTTGTCGTCTTCTTCGCTATCGGCCGCGATGGTGCCGAGCGCAAACGCCGAGGGCGTCCGGCGAAACACCATGCAGCCCTTTACCCGGGGTGACGTCTTCGTCGCGGCGACTGTGATGAACGATCCCAAGGACGATCACGCGGGTGTCGGCCGCATCCTGCAGTACGACGCTGACCTGAATTTCAAGGGAGAGTTGTGGCTGGAGGGTACGACCCACAAAGTTGGGGGGCTCACATTCGACACCGATGGAACGCTGTGGGCCATGGCGCAACTGACCCCAGCAATCGTGCAGGTGTCGCCCGACGGTAAGCAGCGTCCGTACCGCACATGGTCAGAGCGTAAGCTCTCGAGTGTCACCTTCGCTCCGGATGGCACTTTGCTGTTGGGTGAGCACATGGTCGGCAAACTCACCGGGCATCCGGCGATCACCACCCGCTTCAAGCTGCTCTCGGGCCGCGACGTGATCGGTGATGGTCACGTCTTCCGCTACAGCCGGGATGGTCGCCTACTGCGCGAATACGCGACAGCCTCGCACGGGGGCATGTTCGGATTCTTGGGTGTCACTAGCACGGTGCTCGCTGATGCGGGTCGGCGCCTGATCTATGTGTCTGAGACGGGTAATGTGATCAAGCAGTACGACCTCGCCGCCGATCGCCAGTTGCCTGACCTTGCGCTGTTCGACAAGAACCCGGCCATGCCTCAGGTGATCGTGATGAACCGCGCTGCCAATGGCGACTTGCTGGTGTCGAATGCCAAGGGCTTCGCACGTATCGATCCGATTTCCGGACAGTTGAAGCGTCTCTACCCGCTCAACGGCATCGGTTGGGCGGCCATCAACGGCTCGGTGGACGACCGCTACGCCTATGTCGGTAATTTCTGGACCGGGGAGCTCGTCAAGGTGGATCTGGCCGATGGTCAGGTGGTCGCGAGCACCAACGTCGGTCAAAAAGAGTCCCTGTCGGGGATTGCCCAGTACCCGGGGCGCTGACCTCGCCCGGCAGCGCAACCCAGCCTGCGGTCAATGCGGGGATCGAGTGGCATGCCACGTTTGAGCTTGAGTATGCTCGGTCAGTTGTTTGATGCCTTTGACGCGGGAGTAGGCCCATGATCGGACGTCGTCAATTGTTTGGAGTCGCTGCGGGGTCGCTGGCCCTGGTGCAGGGGATGAAGCCGGACGAGGCTCTCGCCGCCGCGGCGTCCAAGACTCAAAGCGCCACGGCCAAGGCCGCGGGAGCCACGGCCGGCGCGAAGGCGACAGGCGCGAACGCTCGGGGCTACAACGGGCGGTTGGCGCGACTGGCCACGCTCGATCTCGAAAGCCAGCAGGATTTCACGCGCGGCTTTCGCCGACTGCAGGGCAAGTCGCTGCGAGCCGCGTCGTTCGCCGCCTTTGAGCGTGTGCTTGAACGTGAGGGCATCGACCAGAGCACGCCGATCACGGTCGAGCAGTTGCGCAAACTCGTGGACACCGAGCCTGGCATCAACATCGCCTCGAAGAGCTGGCTCGACAATCAGTACTACATGTGGAAGACGCTACAGCTGCATCTTCACGAGAACGAAGACGCTTATCTCTCCGAGATGGAAGCGACGGACAAGTCGGGGCCGGGCATGCTCGAGTTCGCGCCGAAGCTCGATATTCCCGTCTACGCCCGCCATGAGATTCATATCCAGCCGGGCGGGTACGTGGGCGACCCGTTCGCCGGCCATATGTACCACTACGGCACCAACAGTTTTTACACCGGCACCTCGCACGGCACGAACGATCAGGACGAGGCACACCTCGGCGCTGCGCAGCGGTTGCCGCTGCCCAAGGACGGCAAGGTGCGTCGCATCCTCGACATGGGCTGCGGCATCGGTCAGTTGACCGTCGCGCTGAAGGAGCGCTTCCCCGATGCCGAAGTGTGGGGCATCGATTGTGGCGCACCGATGCTGCGCTACGGTCATATGCGTGCTGTCCGGCTTGGTGTTGGTGTCAATTTCTCGCAGCGCATGGCCGAGGACACGCAGTTCCCAGACAACCACTTCGATCTTGTGACGAGTTATCTGCTGCACCACGAAGTGCCTGCGGAGGTCACGCTGAAGATCATCGCCGAGGTGCAGCGCATCACTCGGCCCGGTGGTGTGTACTACCCGCTCGATTTCACCTCAGGTGGCACGGCAATGCCGCCGCGCCAGATGTACGGGCGCTGGTGGGATCATCGCTGGAACAACGAGCCGTGGTCGCTCGAGTACCACTCGGTGCCGTTCACCCAAGAAATCAGCCGTCGTGGACAGAATATTCGGCGGCACCGAGTGAATCGGTGTCGCGCCATCTTCACCGATCAGCACCAGGTCCTCGAGATGGCAGGTGCCGCCCATGCCAGTGTCCATGATCGGGCAGTCGACGCTGAGCACCATGTTCTTCTCGAGCATCAAGCCTTCGACGCTACGTCCCTCGGCAACGCTCGGTTGCGGATGATCGCTGTGCCAGAGGCCAACGCTGTGCGGCGTGAAGTTCACGCTGAAATCCGCGCCTTGCTTTTTCATTGACTCGCGGCCGATGCGTTGCACATCGATGAAGCGCATGCCGGGGCGCAGCTGGCTGCGTACTTCCTGCCAGGCCGTGAAGATGGCCGAGGTGCCGCGTCGCATCAAGGGATGCGGTTCGCCGACGAAGATGGTGCGGGCAAAATCACCGTGGTAGTGCAGGAAGCTGCTCACGCAATCGATGCTGAACGCCATGCCGTCGCGGAGAGGTACATCGGCGATCTCCGATGATGAGCCGTCGATGACGATAAAAACCGCTTGATTGCCACGCGCGGCAGCTTCGGCAAAGAATCTGTTTCGCAGCTCGCCGGTCGAGCCTGCGCTGCGCACGCTGCCCACCATCGCCATGGCGGCATCGACGTTATGTTGCGCCGCGATGCGCATCAAGCGGATCTCGGCGGGGGATTTTGCGAGGCGGATCCGCCGCAGCGGATCTTCGGCCGCAGTGGTGCTGCCTGCGAAATCCCGTTGCCGCAGCAACCGTTCGATCGCGGCGTCATCGATCGCAAGCCGTGCGCGTGTCAGGCCAAGGTGCTGCAGTGCGCGTTGCAGTGCGATATCTGCCGAGGGTGAGGGCGGCTCCGCACTCGCGGCGGTCTTGCGCCGATGCCGCTCGCGGTCGCTCAACAAGGACTCATCGAGGATGCGATGCAACCGCGTCGGTGCTGCACTGCCATCCGCCTCGGGTGTGGTGTACGGGAAGACGATGCGATTTGGCAACTCGACATCATCAGCGTAGCGGTAATAGTGCAGAAAGCCACTCATCACGAGGGCGACGGGGCGCTTCGGGTCGCGCGGGTAGATGATGAACACCGAGTGCCGAAAGCCCATCCTATCGAGGTTGGGCCAATGATTGCCGAGGTAGAACACGTTGGTCGGTTGCGTGACCACGAAGGCATCGATGTTTTCACGCGTCATCGTCGCGTACGCGCGCTCGAGGTTGACCAGCGCTTCCGTGCGTAGGAACGACACATCGGGACGCTTGGGTATCCAGGTGACGGACGGACCGAGCGTGGCGGCGCCCGCGGCATGTGTCGCTACGCCGGCGGCGGCACCGCCCAGGGCTGTGAGCAGGGAACGGCGATCGATCATGGCGGACCTCCCGAAGCAGTCACCCCTGATTATGCACGGGTTCAGCGCGCAAGCAGGAAACGCAGTGGTTCGGCGGATCGCTGACGCCAGGCTTTCTCGTCATGTCCTGCACCCTGGTAAATCCGCGACTGAAACCGGGGTGCGGTAAATCCCTTGCGCTGCATCAACGAGTCCACCTCGCGCTGCGCGTCCTCGTACAGCGCATCGAGTCCCTCCGTGCCCCGATCCATGTAGATTCGAACGGAGTCCGCGGGCGGCAGGTGCTGTTCAAGATAGCCGCGCAAGCTTCGCGGAATCTCCTCGTTTCGTTCGAAGCTGCCGATCCAGTGGGTGCTCAGGGCAGCGGCGCCGCCGAAGATGTGCGGGTACTCGCAGAGTGCATAAAGACTAATCAGCCCGCCCATGCTCGAACCCATGATGAAGGTACCGTCGCGCGACGGATCGGTGGGGTAGCGGGCGTCCACCTCAGGCTTGACGACCTCGACGAGAAACTCGAGGTAGGCCTTTGCAGCGGGGCGTTGGCCGAGTGCCTGGGTCACAAAGGCTTCGCGCAGCGCGGGCGGGTTCAGCAACTCGAGCGCTGCCTCGGGGAAAAACTCGGCATGCCTCCTGTTCGGATCGTTGGCGATCGCCACAACGATGACATCGCGGATGGCGCCTTTCTCGAGCAGTGTGGTGAGCGTGCGATCGATATCCCAGGACTGGCCGTTCCAGGTCTGCTCATTGCCGAACAGCATCTGCCCATCGTGCATGTAGAGCACCGCGTAACGGGTGTTGCGATCGAAGCCCGGCGGCAGCCATACCTGTACCTGTCGCGGCGCAATGCCGTGGCCACCCGCAACCCTCAAGGATTCCAGCGTACCGGGCCGCGCCGTACCTGTTGCAGCGACGGCCAGCGTGCCAGCCATGAGTAGCGCGAGTGCCGCAAATCCAGACCCGATGATGTGTAAACAAAATCTGACGCTCATCGGCTTCTCTCCCGGTTTCCGTCCGCGGGGTCCCGCGCTAACATCGGCACCGCTCGGGGTTTCCTCCCGACGGGGTGCGCTTTTCCATGTCGACCAAGCAGATCAAGGCAACGTCGATCGACATTGCCCATCGAGCGAACGTGTCGCAAGCGACGGTATCGCGTGCGCTGCGCAATAGTCCGCTCGTGCGTCCGGAGACGCGCCTGCGCATCCAGCAAATCGCCAACGAAATGCACTACCGCGTCGATCGCAGCGCAGCCGGGCTGCGCACGCGGCGCAGTCGCACCCTCGCACTGCTGTTGTTCGAGGAATACTCGAACGACGCGCAGATCAATCCGTTCTTCCTCAACATGCTGGGTCACATCACCCGCACGGCAGCGCGACGGGGTTTCGATTTGCTGGTGTCGTTTCAGCAGCACAGCGAGGACTGGCACAGCGACTATGAACTGAGCAATCGCGCGGACGGGCTGATTCTGCTCGGCTACGGGGACTACACCACCTACGCCGATCGGTTGCGTCGGTTGACCGATTCGGGTGCGAACTTCGTCATTTGGGGGCCGGTCATCGAGGATCTGCACGGGCATTACCTCGGTTGCGACAACGAATTCGGTACCCGACGAGCCACAGAACATCTGCTCAATCTCGGCCGGCGCCAGATCGCCTTTGCAGGAGGTGCATCGGAGCAGTGTCCCGAGTTCCTGCAGCGTCACCGCGGGTACGAGACAACGCTGCGAGCGGTGGGTATCGAACCCAACGCGGCGTTGCGCGTCGATGCACAGAGCACGCCGGCCTCGGGTTATCAGGCGGGTTTGCAGCTCGTGCACTCCGGGCAACCTTTCGATGCCGTGATCGCTGCCAGTGACCTGATCGCCATTGGCGTGATCCGCGCCCTCATGGATCATGGCTTGCGCGTTCCAGAGGACGTCTCGGTGGTGGGTTTCGATGACATCGTCACCGCGAGTTACTACAACCCGCCGCTGTCGACGGTGCGACAAGATACCCGTCGGGCGGGTGAGCGACTCGTCGACAATCTGATCGAGTTGATTCAGGGTGGCTCCGTGCAATCGACGCTGATCGAGCCGGAACTCGTGATCCGCGGATCCTGTGGGGGTCAGCCGTCGGGATCGACATCGTCGACCCGCAAGGTGGCAAGGCCGGCCAAAAGAAGAAGTACGCCGCCCGTGAAGACAGCGTAGATCGCTGCACCCTCGAACAAATGGCGCACTAGGACGCTGAGTGCGCCCGCGGCCAGAATTTGCGGGATGACGATGAAGGCATTGAAGATGCCCATATACACACCCATTTTGCTCGAAGGCAGCGAGCCCGCGAGCATCGCGTAGGGCAGAGCGAGTATCGAGGCCCAGGCAAAACCCACGCCCACCATCGGCGCAATCAGCCATCGCGGATCGTGGATCAGCACGAACGATGCGAGCCCGAGACCACCGAGACTCAGGCATAACGCATGCGCGCCGCGTCGACCGAATGCCGCGACCAGGTGTGCGAGCAGCAGTGCGGCCAGCGCTGCGACACCGTTGTACACGGCGAACAGCACGCCCACCCAATCGGCGCCATCCGCGTAGGCGGCCGTGGTCGTGTCAGTGGCTCCGTAGTGGAAGGCCGTTACGCCGGGTGTGGTGTAGATCCACATGGAAAACAGCGCGAACCAGGTGAGAAATTGCACGACAGCCAATTGCCGCATCACCTTGGGCATCGCCCGCACATCGGCGATGAGCGTGGGCAGCATGCCGCGGTCGGCGGCGGCTTCGGTTGCAGGCTGTGCATCCTCGAACGAGTTCAGCACCTCGGGTGGATATTCGCGCGTGCGTAGAATCGTCCAGCACACGGCGGCAATGAATACGAAGCCACCGATGTAAAAGCTCCAGCGGACACTGTCGGGTACGCCGCCATCGGGGTCGACGTTGGCGACGTCGAACATGTTGGTCAACACCCACGGCAGCGCCGAAGCGACGATGGCGCCGACGCCGATGAACCAACTCTGCATCGAGTACCCGAGTGCGCGCTGCCTGGCAGGCAGCATGTCGCCCACCAGCGCGCGAAACGGTTCCATCGATACGTTGATCGAGGCGTCGAGAATCCACAGCAGGCCGGCCGCGATCCAAAGGGTTGGACTGTCGGGCATCACCACGAGTGCGGCGGTGGCCAGCAGCGCACCATAGAGAAAATACGGTTTGCGCCGACCCAGTCTGTTCCAGGTCCGATCGCTCCAGTAGCCGATGATCGGTTGCACGAGCAGGCCGGTGACCGGTGCCGCGAGCCACAGGATCGGCAACTCGTCGACCGAAGCGCCCAAGGACTGGAAGATGCGACTGACGTTGGCGTTCTGTAGCGCAAAGCCGAACTGGATTCCCATGAATCCGAAACACATGTTCCAGATCTGCCAGAAACTCAGCGCGGGTTTTTTCATCACCATCCCCCCTCGATTGAAGTGTCCGCGGCGTGGGCCCACGAGACAACGAAATGTAATCGTATTCAGTCGTCACGCCACGCGGGGATAGAAAACAATTCGCGCAAAGAACGGTGGCGATGCGTCCGGGCACGGGGGTCGCCTCAATGGGGGGTTGGTGATGCTCGACGAGAAGCCGTTGTCCGCAACGGTTCATGAGCCCGCGTCGCAAGCGATAGAAACGCAGTGGTGGCGGGGCGCGGTGATTTACCAAGTGTATCCGCGCAGCTTCGCTGACTCCGATGGCGATGGCACGGGCGATTTGCCGGGGCTGATAAGCCGACTCGACTACATCGCGAGCCTTGGCGTCGATGCGATTTGGGTGTCACCGTTCTATCGCTCGCCGATGGCCGACTTCGGCTACGACATCAGCGACTATCGCGACGTCGATCCGGTGTTTGGCACCCTCGCCGATTTCGATCGATTGCTTGCCGAGAGCCATCGCCGCGGCTTGCGCGTGATTGTCGATCAGGTGCTGAGTCACAGCTCCGAGCAGCATCCGTGGTTCGAGGAGAGTCGACGTAGTCGCGATAATCCGAAGGCCGATTGGTACGTCTGGGCAGACCCCTCGCCAGACGGGACGCCGCCGAACAATTGGCTGTCGATTTTCGGCGGACCCGCGTGGCAGTGGGAGCCGCGGCGGGGCCAGTACTACCTGCACAATTTTCTCGTCAGCCAGCCGGATCTGAACTTTCACAATCCGCAGGTCGCCGCGCAGATGCTCGAGGAAGCCGAGTTCTGGCTCCGGCGCGGAGTCGATGGGTTCCGGCTCGATGCCATCAACTTCTGTTTTCACGACGTGCAGTTGCGTAGCAACCCGGCCAAACCCTTTGCCGAGCGAAAGGGTCGCGGATACACCATCGATAACCCGTACGCCGCGCAGTACCACCTCTACGACAACACCCAACCGGAGATGCTTGGGTTCGTCGAGCGCTTGCGGCAACTCGTCGATCGCTATCCCGGGACCATGACGCTCGGGGAAATTTCCTGCGAGGACCCGTTTGCCGCGGTGCGTGATTACACGCAGGGTGATCAACGTCTGCACTCTGCGTACTGTTTCGAATTTCTGGTGGATCGGTTCTCGACCGATCATGTGCGCGAGGTGCTCGAGACGCTGGCGCAACGCGCACCCGATTACTGGCCTTGCTGGGCCGTGGGCAATCACGACGTCGCGCGCGTTGCCTCGCGCTGGGCGCAGTCCGGTGTCGACGAAGTGCGACGCGCCAAGTTGCTGAACGCCTTTCTGCTGTCGTTGCGGGGTACGGCTTGCAGTTACCAGGGCGAGGAGCTTGGGCTCACCGAGGTCGAAGTGCCGCGCAACGCACTGAAGGACCCGTATGGCATCGCGTTTTGGCCCACCTTCAAGGGTCGGGACGGGTGTCGCACGCCGATGCCCTGGGATGACCGATTGCCGCAGGCGGGGTTCACGAGGGGTGAGCCTTGGTTACCCCTGCCCGAGAGGCACCGTCAGCGCGCCGTCTCGCTGCAACAGGCCGATGCAGAGTCGGTGCTCAATGCCTACCGCGCGATGGTGCGCTTCCGACGAGCGCAGCCCGCGCTGCGTTGGGGCTCGATGCGCCTGCTGCCATCGCCAGAGGGGGTCGTCGCCTTCGTTCGCGAGCACCGGGGTCAAAACCTGCTTGCGGCGTTCAACTTCAGTGCATCTCGGGTGCAGCTGGCGCTGCCGCTTGAGACGCGTGCCGAAGGCCTGTCCCTGCCGGGGCATGAGTCAGGCAAGGCGGGTGCCGGAGTGGTGGAGTTGCCGCCGGCCGGTGTGTTCTTTGGCTCGCTGCGAGCGACCTGAGAGGGAATTTCATGAACCGATGGTTGTTCTGAAATCGTATTCATCTGGGGCGTAACACGCGCGTCATGCAACCATTCAAGCAGGGCACCGTGTTTCGTCGAATCGAAAAATTCAATTAGGGGGAGCGATCAACGTATGTCCAAGCCAATCCCGCGTCATCCGCGCAGTGCGCTGTCGCTGGCCGTCGCCGCGGCCATCGCCATGTCCAACAACTCGGTAGCGCAGCAAGCCACGCCTGATGACGGGCTCGTCGAAATCACCGTTACCGGTATTCGGGCAGCCATCGAAACGGCCATCGCCGCAAAGAAGAAATCCGAATCGATCGTCGAGGTGGTGTCGGCGGAAGACATCGGCAAGTTGCCTGATACGAGCATTGCTGAATCCATCGCTCGACTGCCCGGCGTGGCCGCGCAGCGCACCGGTGGTCGTGCGTCGCAGATTTCGATCCGTGGTTTCGGCCCGGATTTCACCACCGGTCTGCTGAACGGGCGTCAGCAAGTCTCGGTGGGCGACAGCCGTGCGGTCGAGTACGACCAGTACCCCTCCGAACTCGTGAGCCAGGTCGATGTCATCAAGTCGACCGATGCCTCGCTCGTGGGTCAAGGCCTTGCCGGTACGGTCAACATCCAGACTGTCCGCCCGCTCAGCCGCGACAAGATGACGATCGCTGCCAACTATCGTCGCCAGAAGATCGGCGTCGGCACGGTTGCCGAAGGTAAGGGTGACCGCTACAACCTCGCGTACATCGACCAGTTCGCCGAGGGCAAGGTCGGTCTTGCGGTGGGTATCGCACGTCTCGATGAGACCGGCGCGACGACGTCGCGTTTTGAGTCTTGGGGCGGCGGCGAGGCGACCTTTGGCGGCGCCACGGTCAAGGTGCCGTACAACGGCTTCAACGCCTGGGCCGATCAGACCACGCAGCGTCGCGATGGCGCCATGGCGGTGCTCGAGTTCGCACCGTCCGACAGCTTCAAGAGCACCGTAGACCTGTTCTACGCAAAGTTCACGAGCCTCACGGCCACCAAGGGCTTCCAGGCGCCGTTGAACGACTCCTGGAACGGCAATCCCGGCAACTACGACTCGGGTGGCCAGCTCACCGCGGCAACGGTCAGCGGTGGCAACGCCACGGCGGGCACCTTCAACCGCGTGCGTGCGGTGGTGCGTAACGACTCCAGCAACAACATCGATGAATTGAACTCCATCGGCTGGGGCACGGAGTGGAAGGCGGGTGACTTCACGGTGTCGACCGACCTGTCCTACTCGAAAGCCGAGAAGAACGGCGGCATCCTCGAGACGACCGCCGGCACGGCGCAGTCGACGCTCGGCACGGCGCAGCTCGACTCCATCCAGTTCACGAGCGCAGGCGTATTTACGCCGGGGCTCGACTATTCCAACCGCTCAACGATCAAGTTGACCGACGTGCAGGGTTGGGGTGGTGGACCGGCGATCGCGCAGGCCGGCTACTCCAAGTTGCCGTTCGTGTCTGACGAGGTGATTTCGGCGCGCTTCGATATTTCGAAGGATGTCGACGGCAGTTTCTTCTCGAGCATCGAGGCCGGTGTCGACTACACGACGCGCGAGAAGGTACGTTCCTACACCGAAGGACGTCTGGTGATTGCTTCGGGCGGCGCGCTGGCGTCTGCCGAAATTCCGGGAAGCGGAAGCACCACGGTCAACGGTATCAAGATCGCCACCTTCAATCCGGTGGGTACGATCGGTTCGATTTACAGGATCGAAGCGAAGCGCGTGCCGGACATCTACAACAAGGATTGGCGCGTCGAGGAGAAGCTGATCACGGCTCACCTCAAGGGCAACATCGAGACCACACTGTTCGACAACCCGGTGCGCGGTAACCTCGGTGTGCAGGTCATCAACACCGACCAGAGCTCGACGGCTTTCAATGTCAGTCGTTCGGCCACCTGCGTCAATGATGTCTGCCCCGCCAAGGAAAATACGGCGGGCGACAAGTTCGTCGATATTCTGCCGAGCCTGAATTTGATCATGGACCTCGGCAACGATCAGCAGTTGCGCTTCAGCCTCTCGAGGCAGATGGCACGGCCGACGATGAACGACATGCGCGCGAGCTTCGATTTTGGGTATGACGCCGGCCAGAATCGCCTCAGCGGCGGCGGCGGAAACCCGACGCTGAAGCCGTTCCGTGCAACGGCCCTGGATCTGCGTTACGAGAAATACTTCGACACCAAGGCCTATGTGGGCGCCGCGGCCTTCTACAAGGATCTCGGCACCTACATCGTCCGCATCCCGAGCACCGGCTTCAACTTCACCCCGTACATCACGGCATCGTCGGGCATTCCGGCCACGGCGCCGCGGGTCGGTACGTTTACGCAGCCGGTCAATGGCAACGGTGGGTCGATCCAAGGTCTCGAGTTGTCGGGTTCGTTCCCGCTCAACATGGTGGCGGACTTCCTCGACGGCTTCGGCATCGAGGCAAGCTACGCTTACACGGACAGCCAGATCACCCTGCCCACCGGAGGCGTGACGGTCGATAACATTCTCACCAACACGATTCCGTTGCCTGGCCTCTCGGAGAACGTGGCGGATCTGACCCTGTACTTTGCCAAGGCGGGCTTCGAGGCGCGTTTGGCGCAGCGTTACCGTTCGAGCTTCGTCGGCGAAGTGTCGAGCTTCACCGGTGATCGTCAGCTGACCTATATCAAGAGCGAGAAGATCCTCGACGGTCAGATCAGCTACGAGGTCCAGTCTGGCATCGCCAAGGGTCTGCAGTTGCAGTTCCAGGCACAGAACCTGACCAACGAACCATTCATCCGCTATCGCGACGTCGAAAGCAACGTCATCGAGCGGGTGAAGTACGGTAAGACGTACCTGTTCGGCGTCAACTATCGGTACTGATGTTCTGGGCTGACGTCGTCCGCCGGGATCGTTAAGATCTCGGCGGACGCGTTGTTTTGCGTGGGGTTCGAATGTCGCTGGGACGCGGGTGATCCCCTCATGGATCAGAGGCTGCTGCGCACGATTGTGATCGTCGGTGGTGGTACGGCGGGCTGGATGGCCGCCGCGGCGCTCGCTCGCCTGCTGCAAGGCCGCTATCGCATTCGACTCGTTGAATCCGAAGAAATCGGCACCGTCGGCGTCGGCGAGGCCACTATCCCGATGATTCGCCTGTACAACCAGGTGGTCGGCATCGACGAAAACGAGATGCTGCGTGCCACTCAAGGCACGTTCAAGATGGGCATCGAGTTCGTTGACTGGTGGCGCCGCGGCGAGCGCTACATGCACGCCTTCGGGCGAGTCGGTCAGGAACTCTCCACGGTCAATTTCGAACACTACTGGCGGCGCATGCGACATCTCGGTCGTGCGGCCGATCTCGAGGAGTATTCGATCGACAGTATGGCTGCGCGGGAAAACCGCTTCTTGCGGCCGCAGCCCGATATGGCGGGCTCGCCGCTGGCCGATATCAATTACGCGTTCCATTTCGATGCGAGTCTCTACGCTCGTTTTCTGCGCGCCCGCAGCGAAGCAGCCGGTGTTGAGCGCATCGAGGGCAAGATCTCCGGTGTCGAGTTGCGACCGGATAATGGCTTCGTCGCGGCAGTTCACTTGGCTGACGGTCGGCGAGTGGACGGCGAATTGTTTCTCGACTGTTCCGGTTTCCGCGGCCTGCTGATCGAGCAGACGCTGCGCACCGGATTCGAGGATTGGAGCGAGTGGTTGCCGAACGATCGTGCGGTCGCAGTGCCGTGCACTTCGGCCAAGCACCTCCTGCCATATACCCGCTCGACCGCGCATCGCGCCGGGTGGCAGTGGCGCATTCCCTTGCAGCATCGCATCGGCAACGGCCACGTTTTTTGCAGCCGCTACATGAGTGAAGACGAAGCCACGGCGATCTTGCTTGGCAACCTCGACGGTCAGCCCACCGCCGAGCCCCGGACGCTGCGCTTCACTGCCGGCATGCGCAAGCTAGCCTGGAACCGCAATGTGATTGCGGTAGGGCTGGCGAGCGGCTTCCTCGAGCCGCTCGAGTCAACGAGCATTCATCTGGTGCAGACGATGATCGCCCGCACCATTGCATGGTTTCCCGACAAGGGCTTCAACCAAGCGGACATCGACGAATTCAATCGGCAGTCCCGATTTGAGTACGAAAAAATCCGCGATTTCATCATCCTGCACTATCACGCTACCGAGCGGGACGATTCGCCGTACTGGGACTACTGTCGAACCATGCGGATTCCGGAGTCGCTCCGAAACAAGATGGATATTTATTTGAACCACGGCCGTACGGTTCGCGAAGGTAACGAATTGTTCGCCGAGGTGTCATGGTTGCAGGTCATGCATGGACAAGGCATGCGGCCGCAGGGCTGGCATCCGCTCGCCGACGTTCTCCCGGAAGATGAAGTCGCCGATTACCTCGAGAATATCCGGCAGACCATCCGCAAATGCGTCGCCGTGATGCCCGAGCACGCCGAGTTCATTCGGCAGCATTGCGCCGCACCCAGCTGATCTGCGGGACGCTTGTGGAGGGGTTATGACGAGCACGGTAGCAAGGGCACTGTGGTCCGCAGCGTTGGCTCTGCTCGCGAGTGCAGCGGCCGTCGCTGCGAGCGGAAGCCCGGTGGAGGATATCCGCGCGCGGGCACCGGAACGGGAAGTCATTTATTTCATGCTGCCCGATCGCTTCGAGAACGGGGATCTCAATAATGATCGCGGCGGCCTTGCGGGGGATCGGCTGCGAACCGGTTTCGATCCGACTTCGAAGGGGTTTTACAACGGCGGCGATCTCAAGGGTCTGCTTTCCCGTCTCGATTACATCCAAGGTCTTGGTGCCACGGCGATTTGGCTGGGTCCCATCTACAAGAACAAGCCCGTGCAGGGCGATGCGGGCCAGGAATCGGCCGGCTATCACGGGTACTGGATCACGGACTTCACCGCCGTCGATCCTCACTTTGGCACGGAAGAGGACCTGCATCGATTGATCGCTGCCCTGCGAGCGCGGGGCATGAAGATCTACCTCGACATCATCACCAACCATACCGCCGATGTGATCGCATACCGCGAGTGCCCGACGAGCGAGTGTCCGTACCGTGCGCGGGCGGACTATCCTTACTCGCGACGTGGCGGTCTGAACGGTGCGCCGATCAATGAAGGGTTTGCGGGCGACGGGCCGCGACATCAGACCGCGGAGAATTTCTCGAAGCTCACTCGCGCTGACTTTGCCTATACGCCTTTCCTTCCTCGCGGCGAGGAGAACATCAAGGTTCCGTCTTGGCTCAACGACCCGATCTGGTACCACAACCGCGGTAATACCACCTTCTCGGGTGAGAGCAACGACATGGGGGACTTCGTCGGGCTCGATGATCTGATGACGGAGAACCCGCGTGTCGTCCAGGGCTTCATCGACATCTTCGGTGGTTGGATTGATCGCTTCGGCGTGGATGGCTTCCGCATCGACACCGCGAAACACGTTAACGAGGAATTCTGGCGCGCGTTCGCACCCGCGATGCTCGATCGAGCCAAGCTCCGAGGCATTCCGAATTTCCACATCTTCGGTGAGGTGTACACGGATTCGCCCGCCGACGTGTCGCTGCTCGCCCGCTACACCCGCTCCGCCCGATTGCCCACGGTTCTCGATTTCGCTTTCGCGGCAGCCGTGCGCGAGACGGTGGCCGGCAATGCAGGCACTGAGGTACTTGCGAGGTTGTTCGCAGACGATGTGCTCTACGAGGGTGGGGCGGCGACGGCATTGCGCTCGCCGACCTTCATCAGCAACCACGACTTCGGTCGCTTCGCCCACCTGATCTTCAAGAGGCGCCCCGACGTGACTCGCGATGAGGCGCTGGAGCGGGTCAAGCTGGCGCACGCAATGCTGCTGACGCTGCGCGGCGTGCCGACGCTGTATTCCGGTGATGAGCAGGGATTCGTGGGTCAGGGAGGCGACCAGTCTGCCCGTCAGCCACTGTTCGCGAGTCAGGTCGCCGAGTATCAGGCACAGCCCATTCTTGGCACGAACGCGACACATGCACAGGCGCACTTCAACCCGGAGCATCCGCTGTACACGTTGATCGCACGACTGTCGAAGTTGCGCACAGCACATCCGGCACTGCATTCCGGACGACAAGAGACTCGGCGGTACACCGAAGGAAAGCCCGGAATTTTCGCCGTCTCGCGCTTTGATCCGATAGACGGTCGCGAATACGTCGTTGCGTTCAATACGTCGGCCGAACCGATTGTCACGGCCGTGCAAGTGGAGACGAGTTCAATGGAGTTCGCAGCTCTCGAGGGGCGCTGTGAGGCGCGTGCCAGTGCTCCGGGGAGTCTCAAGATGTCTTTACCGGCATTCGGCTTTGCCGTGTGCGCGGGGCGGAGTTCGAAGTGACCGTGCGGGTCGGCGTGAAAATGCTGTATCGGTTGCCGTGGAGTCTCGGCATGCTCGCCGCGCTCGCGCTGTGCTCGGTGCCGAGTGTCGCAGCCGACGTAGTGGCCGTGGAATCACCGGAGAACGTGTTGCGCGTTACGGTGTCCATCAACGACGAGGGACGAGTTGGTTACCGGGTCGAACGGCGCGGAAAGCCGGTGGTCGGCGAATCACGTCTCGGGTTCATCTTTGCCGATGCGCCGAAATTCGAGCGTAACTTCTCGATGGTGGAAAGCAGTACCCGTTCGGTGGATTACACCTGGGAGCAGCCCTGGGGTGAGCGGCGGTTCGTACGCGATCGTCACAGCGAACTGCGCGTGAAACTGCGTGAAACCAAGGCACCGTTCCCCGCGCCGACGCCTCGCGAATTCACCATCGTGTTCCGCGTTTTCGACGATGGCCTCGGCTTCCGCTACGAGTTTCCCGATCAACCGGCGCTCAAGCAGGTCAACATCACCGATGAGCTGACCGAATTCGATCTTGTCGGCGCCGAAACGGCATGGTGGATCCCGGCCGGCGAATGGAACCGTTACGAGTACCTGTACAACCGTACTCGCGCGAGCGAGGTTGGTCAGGCGCACACTCCAGCGACCTTCCGCATGACCGATGGTCTGCATGTCGCCGTGCATGAAGCGGCGCTGGTGGATTATTCGGCGATGTGGCTGCGCCGCGTCGAGGGCACGCGATTCAAGGCGACGCTGTCCCCCTCGGCCACGGGGCCACGCGTCAGTCGGACCGCGCCCTTCCACACACCCTGGCGCACCTTGCAGATCGCCGAGCGGGCGGGCGGCCTGTACATGTCGGACCTCATCCTCAATCTCAACGAACCGAATGTGCTCGGCGATGTGTCCTGGGTGAAACCGCACAAGTACGTCGGCATCTGGTGGAGTCTGCACCTCGATACTGAAACCTGGTCATCGGGTCCGAAACACGGTGCGACCACGGCCAATGCACGCCGCTACATCGACTTCGCTGCAGCCAACGGTTTTCGCAGTGTGCTTATCGAGGGTTGGAATCGCGGTTGGGAGGCGGATTGGTTCGCCAATGGCGAGTCGTTCGATTTCACCAAGGCCTACCCCGATTTCGATCTTGAGGCGGTGGCGGCCTATGCGCGCAGTAAGGGCGTGCGATTGATGGGGCACCACGAAACGTCGGGGTTTGCTTCGCACTACGAATCTCAGCTCGGCGCGGCCCTTGATCTGAGCGCGCGACTCGGCATCGAGGCGATCAAGACCGGTTACGTCGCCGATGCGGGCGGCGCCAAGTTCCTCGACTCCGACGGCACGATGCGTTTCGAGTGGCACGACGGTCAGGCGATGTCGCGTCACCACCTCAAGGTCGTGACCGAAGCAGCGCGGCGTCGGATCGCCATCAATCCGCACGAGCCCATCAAGGACACCGGGTTGCGACGCACATATCCCAACTGGGTGTCGCGCGAGGGCGCGCGCGGCATGGAGTACAACGCCTGGGGAGCCCCCCCGAATCCGCCTGAGCACGAGGCCAACCTGTTCTTCACGCGCATGCTCGCCGGACCGATGGATTTCACGCCGGGGGTGTTAAGTCTCATCGGGCGCAACGGTCAGAAATTCCAGTCCACGATCGCCAAGCAGTTGGCGCAGTACGTCGTGCTCTACAGTCCGATCCAGATGGCGGCGGATTTGCCCGAGAATTACGCGCGCTACCCGGGGCCGTTCCAGTTCATCAAAGATGTGCCGGTCGATTGGCAGGACACGCGGGTCCTCGATGGCGAGGTCGGCGATTTCGTCACCGTAGCCCGAAAGGATCGCGCCAGCGAGGATTGGTATGTCGGCGGCGTGACGGACGAAGTCGCCCGGTCTTTGGAGATCTCGCTCGATTTCCTCTCGCCTGGTCAGCGGTATCGTGCGCGGATCTATCGGGATGGAGAGGGGGCCGACTGGCAGACAAATCCCCACGCCATCATCATCGAGACGCGCATGGCCAAGCAGGGTGACCGTTGGCGAATTCCCATCGCTGCGGGCGGTGGCTTCGCCATTCGGCTGGAGGCGCTGCGATGATGCTGCGGCGTCTGGGGTGGTCGCTGCTCGCGGTGGCCACCGTGGTGCTCGCGGCCTGCAGCGCGCGCCATGAGCCTGAGTCGCTCGTCAAGGTGAAACCCCCCGAGTGGACGCGCGATGCGGTCATCTATCAGGTGAATCTGCGCCAGTTCACTGCCGAGGGAACGCTGTCTGCCGCTGCGCGACAATTGCCGCGACTCAAGGATCTCGGTGTCGATATCCTGTGGTTGATGCCGATTCATCCCATCGGTGAGAAGAATCGCAAAGGCTCGCTCGGCAGCCCGTATTCCGTGCGCGATTACCGCGCCGTCAATCCGGAATTTGGGACCTTCGATGATTTGAAGCGATTCGTCGATCAGGCGCATTCGCTCGGCATGCGCGTGATTCTCGACTGGGTCGCCAATCACAGTGCTTGGGACAACCCGCTCGTCACCCAGCATCCCGACTGGTACGAGCGTGACTGGAAGGGCGATTTCCACCCGACGTCCTGGTGGGACTGGTCCGACATTATCGAGTTCGACTACTCGAAGCGCGAGTTGCGTCGCTACATGGCTGATGCCATGGCGTTCTGGGTGCGAGAGGCCGGTGTCGATGGCTTTCGTTGCGATGTCGCTGCGTATGTGCCAATCGACTTCTGGAACGAGGTCCGACGCGAACTGGATGCGATCAAGCCGGTGTTCATGTTGGCGGAGGCGGCGTCTCGCGACATGCATTACCAGGCGTTCGATGCGACCTATGCCTGGGGGCTGCACTCGGCGCTGCACGAGGTTGCGCGCAAGGGCGCGAGCGTCGATGCTCTCGCCGGCCACTACTCGGAGCAGGACAATCTGTTTCCGCGCGGCAGCATGCGCCTAGTGTTCACCAGCAACCATGACAAGAACTCCTGGGAAGGGACCGAGTTCGAGATGTTCGGCGACGCCGTGCGCACCGCCATCGTGCTCAGCTTCGTCGGCGACGGTATTCCGCTGATCTACAACGGACAAGAGGCCGGCAATAGCAAGCGGCTGGCGTTTTTCGAGCGTGACCCGATTGTTTGGCAGGAACACCCGCATGCTGAGCTGTTCAAACGACTGATTGAACTCAAGAGCAGCAACTCGGCGCTACACAATGGAGCATGGGGCGCACGCATGATCCGCGTGAATAACGACTCGCCCCAACGGGTGCTGTCATTCGTACGTGCGAACACATCCGACAAGGTGCTTGCCTTGTTTAATTTCTCGGCAGAGCCTCGCAGCGTACGGTTGCGTGAGTCGCTGGGCTACGGTCAGTATCGAGATGTCTTCGCTGCTCGCAGCGTGACCATTGATGCCGATACGGCGATCGATTTGCCCCCATGGGGATACGCCGTGCTGACCGCCAAGACAGGCCAGGAGGACGCTCAGTGACCGTCAGCGAGCTCTACTTGCTCGCCCTGCTGATCATCTTCACGGTGCCTTTTCTGGTGTGGCGATTCGGTCGCACCGATCATGTCGCACCGCTCGTCGTGGTGCAGATCGTCACGGGCATATTGCTCGGCCCCGGCGTGCTCGGTGCGTGGTTGCCCGAGTATTACCAGTTCATCTTCACGCCCCCAGTGGTGCAGTCGCTCAACGCCGTCGCACTTTGGGCAGTCATGTTGTTCGTCTTCCTGGCGGGTCTGGAACTCGATCTGCGCAGTGCGTGGCGAGAGCGGCGAGACAGCGCCATTGCTGCAGGGTTTGCGCTCGTCACGCCGCTCTGTGCCGGCGCGCTGGTGGCGGTGTGGTTGGTTGGCCAGGGCGGCTGGATGGGCGAGGCGGCCGAGAGCTGGCAATTCGTGCTGGGCATCGGCATGGCATCGGCGGTTACGGCATTGCCGATCCTGGCGCTCTTCCTCGAGCGCCTGCAATTGCTGAAACAGCCACTGGGACAACGGATACTGAGGTACGCGAGTCTCGACGATATCCTCATCTGGGCTGTGCTGGCCCTGATCCTGATGGATTGGCAGCGACTGGGCAGGCAGGCGATGTTTCTCGCAGCATTCATCCTCGTGGCCTACGCGGTGCGCCGTCTGATGCCACGCATCACGCGCATGGACCGATGGTATGTCGCGCTCGTGTGGCTGGCCGCGTGCGGTCTCGGCGCCGACTGGTGTGGACTGCACTTCATGGTGGGTGCCTTTCTGGCCGGTGCGGTGCTCGATCACGAGTGGTTTGGCGATGAGGAGCTGGCGATGACTCGGCGACTCGTCCTGCTGCTGCTGATGCCGGTGTTTTTCCTCAGCACGGGCTTGCGCACCAACTGGGAGATGGGCGGGTTTGCCGTGATCGCGACGGCGGGGCTGTTGTTGTTCGCTTCGGTGGGTGGAAAGCTGCTCGGCGTTCGTGTTGCCGGACGCGTGCTGGGCTGGACGGCTCTCGATGCGAAGATCATCGGCTGGCTGCTGCAGACCAAAGCACTCATCGAGATTATCTTTGCCAGCGTGCTGCTCGATCGACAGGTGATCAGTTCCGCCACGTTCACGGCACTGTTACTCATGGCCGTAATGAGCACGATGCTGACGATACCGCGGGTCACGCCGCTGCTGGCGCGCGCACGAAGCGCCCAGTAGCGTCAGGTCGCAGGGGCGAGCACGACGCGCATGTCGTCGATGACCGCGGGATCTTCGATGGTGGCCGGGATCTCGAACGGGCGATTTTCAGCAATGGCGCGCAGCGTTGCGCGCAGGACCTTGCCGCTGCGCGTCTTCGGCAGTCGCGCCACGATGTGACAGCGCTGGAAGCTTGCGACGGGCCCGACTTCTTCGCGCACCCGTTGCACGAGTTCGGCGACCAGCGCGCTGGCTGCGGCACTGCCCGCGCTGGCAACAACTCCCGCCTTCAGCACGACGAGCCCCACAGGGGCCGTGCCTTTGAGCGCATCGGCCACGCCGATCACCGCACACTCAGCCACCGAGGCATGACCTGCAAGCGCCTGCTCGAGCTCGCCGGTGGACAGACGATGCCCCGCGACATTGATCACATCGTCGATCCGACCCATCACGTGTACATAGCCGTCGTCGTCAATGTGTCCGCCATCGCCCGTGGTGTAGTAACCGGGATGCGCGCGCAGGTACGCTGCGTGGAAGCCGGCCGGATCGTTCCATAGCGTCGGCAGGCAGCCAGGCGGCAGCGGCAGCTTGATGACAAGTTCGCCCGGTGTATTGGGTGGCAGCGCGCGGCCTTCGGCGTCCTGCACCTCGATGCAGTAGCCGGGCAATGGCCGGGTCGGGCTGCCCGGCTTGATCGGCAACAGTCCAAGCCCCAGCGCATTGGCCACCATCGGCCAGCCGGTCTCCGTCTGCCACCAATGATCGATCACCGGACGGTCGAGTTTTTCACTCGCCCAACGCACTGTATCGGGGTCGGCGCGTTCACCGGCGAGAAAGAGGGCTCGCAAAGAATCGAGCCGAGCGGCGCGCATGAACGTCCCGTCAGGGTCTTCACGTTTGATGGCGCGCATCGCGGTCGGTGCCGTGAACAGCGCCGTCACGCCATAGCGTTCGACGATGCGCCAGTAGACCCCGGCATCCGGAGTGCCGACGGGCTTGCCCTCGTAGAGGATGCTCGCACAGCCGTGCACCAGCGGAGCGTAAACGATGTAGGAGTGCCCCACGACCCAGCCGATGTCGGAGGC
>RGWK01000001.1 GCA_010029775.1 Gammaproteobacteria bacterium | reverse complement strand
GCGCTGCATAGGCCTGACAGAGTGGTTCGAGGTGTGCGGCACCGGCCCAGCCCCAGACCGCCTTGCCGAGTGAGGGCAGGGCGAGGATGGCGAGTACTGCGGCGCAGCGACGGATCCAACGCAGCCTGCGACCGGCGCCATCGAGTTTGACGACATCCGCCAGCAGCAGTACGAGCAGCGCTGCAGGGACTGCAGCCACCGCGAGCACGATCGAGCCGAGCGCCAGATCGTTCACGCGCGTGCCGTCACAGGATGTATCGGCTCAGGTCTTCGTTGTCGGACAGCTCGCCGAGACTCTGATCGACGTAGGCGGCATCGATCGTGATGTTGGAGCCCGCGCGTTCGCTGGCATCGTAGGAGAGGTTTTCGAGCAGACGCTCCATCACCGTGTGCAAACGCCGCGCGCCGATGTTTTCGGTACGTTCGTTCACATGGCAGGCGATTTCGGCGAGGCGCCGCACACCGTCTTGCGCAAACCGCACGCTCACGCCTTCGGTCTGCAGCAGCGCCGTGTATTGCGTGGTCAGCGATGCATCGGGCTCGGTGAGGATGCGGACGAAATCCTCCACTTCAAGCGGTTCGAGTTCGACGCGAATCGGAAAACGGCCCTGCAACTCGGGGATAAGGTCCGAGGGCTTGGCGACGTGAAAGGCTCCCGAGGCAATGAACAGCACATGATCGGTTTTGATCGGTCCGTACTTGGTGGTGACCGTGCATCCCTCGACGAGTGGCAGCAGATCTCGCTGCACGCCCTCGCGCGAGACATCAGCGCCGTAGGTATCTTGCCTGCGGCAGACCTTGTCGATCTCGTCGATGAACACGATGCCGTTCTGCTCGGCGTTGCGCACCGCCGCCGCGCGCAGCTCTTCCTCGTTGAGCAACTTGCCGGCTTCCTCATCGAGCAGCAGTTTCGCGGCTTCACGAACCTTCATCTTGCGCGGACGGCCCTTGCCGGCGCCGAGATTCTGGAACATGGACTGCAATTGCTGCTGCATTTCTTCCATGCCGGGCGGGGCCATGATTTCCATGCCCGCCACCGGATTGCGCAGCTCGATCTCGATCTCGCGCTCATCGAGTGAGCCCTCGCGCAGCATCTTGCGAAATTTCTGACGCGTGTCGGCATCGCGCGGGGCGACCGGCTCGTCGGTCGAGAAGCCCATCAGACGTGGCTTGGGCAGCAGCGCATCGAGGATGCGTTCCTCGACGGCATCGGCCGCCCGGTCGCGCACCCGGGACAGTTCCGCCTCGCGGGTCATCTTCACCGAGGCGTCCACCAGTTCCTTGACGATGGAGTCGACGTCGCGACCGACGTAGCCGACCTCGGTGAACTTGGTAGCCTCAACCTTGACGAACGGCGCACGAGCGAGCCGCGCGAGCCGCCGTGCGATCTCCGTTTTGCCGCAGCCGGTGGGGCCGATCATCAGAATATTCTTCGGCGTGATTTCCGTGCGCAGCGCTTCGCTGACCTGCATGCGCCGCCAGCGGTTGCGCAAGGCGATCGACACGGCGCGTTTGGCGGCATCCTGACCGACGATGTGCTTGTCGAGTTCGGCGACGATCTGTCGCGGGGTCAGACCGGAGGCATCGGGTACGGGTTGAGCGGTCACGCGCGCAGCTCCTCGATGACCAGATTGCGATTGGTGTAGATGCAGATATCAGCGGCGATGTTGAGTGCGCGCTCCACAATCTCCCGCGCCGGCAGATCCGTGTTCTCGAGCAGTGCCCGGGCCGCGGCCTGTGCGAACGCACCGCCCGAGCCGATGGCGACCAAGTCGTGTTCGGGTTCAATCACATCGCCATTACCCGAGATCACGAACAGCTTGTGCGGATCACCGACCAGCAGCAGTGCCTCGAGGCGACGCAGGTACCGATCCGCACGCCAGTCCTTGGCGAGTTCGATGGCGGCCCGGGTCAGGTTGCCGAACTTGTCGAGCTTGCCTTCGAAGCGCTCGAACAAGGTGAAGGCGTCGGCCGTGCCGCCGGCGAAGCCGCCGAGAACCTTGCCCTGGCCGAGAGGGCGCACCTTGCGTGCGTTGCCCTTCATGACCGTGGTGCCGAGGGTGACCTGGCCGTCACCACCGATGGCGACGACGCCATTACGGCGCACGCCGAGGATGGTCGTGCCATGTGGATTAAATGTGTCGCTCATGTCGAGTCCTTAGGCGGCTTCCTGCGCGCGCGCGGATGGGTTTGATCGTAAATGCGGGCGAGGTGCTGGAAATCAAG
Source organism: Gammaproteobacteria bacterium (assembly GCA_010029775.1). Lineage (GTDB taxonomy): Bacteria > Pseudomonadota > Gammaproteobacteria > Steroidobacterales > Steroidobacteraceae > UBA964. The sequence goes on along the minus strand of RGWK01000001.1, from coordinate 38,000 downwards.
GTGGGTGTACACCTGAGTCGTGGCGATATCGGCATGACCCAGCAGCTCCTGCACGCCGCGAAGGTCTTGGCTCGATTCGAGCAGGTGGGAGGCGAACGAATGGCGGAACAGGTGCGGGTGCACGTGCAGCGGCACGCCTTGGAGTCGTGCCCAACGGGCGATGCGAGTCTGGATGGTGCGCGGACCGAGTCTTCGCCCGTTACGACCCACGAACAACGCAGGCTCCTCCGCCCGCGCGAGAGCGAGGCGTTCGCGCAACCAATGCTGCAAGGCCTCGAGCGCCTTGCGACCCACGGGCACGATGCGCACCTTGCGTCCCTTGCCCGTGACACGCACGGTTTGATCGGTTGCATCGAGCGCATCGAGATCGAGCGCGATGAGTTCGGCGAGCCGAAGTCCCGACGAGTACAGCAATTCCATGAGGGCCCGATCCCTAACGGCCAGCGGGTCGTTGGTCGGGATGTCGAGCAGTCGAGCCATTTGATCGACATCGAGCGTGCCCGGCAGGGCGCGACGACTTTTGGGTGCACGGACCTCGGCCGCCGGGTTTGCGTTCAGTTGCCGTTCGCGTTGCAGGAAACGCAGGAAGGTGCGTACCGCGGAGAGTCGTCGCTGCACGCTGCGCGGCGCAAGACCCCCGGCATGCGAGCGCGCCGCGAACAGCCGAAGGTGTTGGCTGTCGAGCCGCGTCCAGTCATCGATGCCCTGCGCATCGCACCAGCGTGCCAACGCCGCGAGTTCGCGCAGGTAGTTGGCGTGCGTATGAGGCGAGAGTCGACGCTCACCCGCCAGATGCGCGCCGAAGCGCTTGATCCAGGCGAGGGCCTCGGGGTTCACACCGCAGGCTCGATCCCGCAGCGCGCGAGGGCGGCTGCCACGAGCTCTCCGATGCGCACCAAAAAATCCGTGCTCACCCCGGGGTTGAAGCGATCGGCATCGCGACTGCCCAGCACCAAGGCACCGCGCGCTGCGCCGGCGCCGAGTGGAATAATGGCCATCGAACGCAGTTCGGTAGCCTCGGCGCCGAAGAGCGCGGCTCGTTGGGCTTCGGCGAAGTGTCCGCAGCGGGGCCTGCCCGCGCTCCACACCGTATCGAGACCTGCGGTCTGCGGCGCCTCGCGCAGCAACCGCACCGGCGTGACCGCGAAATCCTCGTGCATCGAGGCCGTCACCTGGGCTTCGACCTCCGCGGCCGTGCGTGCGTGCAGCAGGCGCACTGCAAGTTGGTGTACCCGGCCGGTGAGGGCCTCGTTGTCACGCGCTACGCGCACGAGCTCCGCAAGGCGCTCGCGGCTGGCGGCCTGCCGCTCCCGCAACACCTTTACTTGCCGCTCGACGAGCGATACTGCTCCGCCCGCAGGCGCGTGGGGCACGGTGAGTGTTTCGAGCAACTGCGGATGAGCATCAAAGAATTCTGGATGCGCCTCGAGATATTCCGTAACGGCTTTGGCATCGATCATCAGTCAGTCTCCGATTTCCCCGCGGAAGGATACGACCGCAGGGCCGGTCATCCACAGCGGCGCCCCTGCGCCGGGCCAGTACAGTGACAACGCGCCGCCCGGCAGCGTGATCGTCACGCGCTCGTCGAACGCTCCTGCCCTGCGCCCGGCCGCCATAGCTGCACAGGCACCCGTACCGCAGGCGCGAGTTTCGCCGACGCCCCGCTCGAAGACACGCAACTTTGCGTGTTCGCGATCGACGATCTGCAGGAAGCCGACGTTGGTGCGAGCCGGAAAGCGCGGATGGGATTCAAGCCTCGGGCCAAGCTCTGCAACCGGTGCGGTGTCGACGTCTTCGACTTCGAGCACGATGTGCGGGTTGCCCATCGAGACTTCGGTGTAGGCAATCTCTACGCTGTCGAGCTGAAGATGATTGCGAGCCGGTGTGGCGAAGCGCGGCTCGCCCATGTTCACCTCAACGGTACCTGGCGCAATGAATCGCGCCTCGATGAGGCCGCCGCGACTCTCGAGACGCAGCGGCCGCTCACTGCCACGGCCATTCTGCCGAAGCCACTCGGCGACGCAACGTACGCCGTTGCCGCATTGCTCCACTTCGCCACCGTCGGCATTGAAGATGCGGTAATACGCAGTGGTGTCCGGCGTCCGCGGCGGCAGGATGACGAGCGCCTGATCGAAGCCGATGCCGGTGCGCCGATCGGCCAGCGCGCGCCAGCGCGCGGTATCCGGCAATGCGGCCTCCTGCTGTGCCTCAAACACCATGAAGTCGTTGCCGAGGCCGTGCATCTTGGTGAATGCGAGGCTCATGGCGGCAAGGCGGCGCGATCGCGAAAGATGCACCGGTCCATCACCGTGAACACGCCGTTGTCCCGGGCACGGCGGGCCGCCGTGTCGTCGATGACGCCGTCCTGCAACCACAACGCAGGTAGTTGCAGCGTGATGCATTCGTCGACGATGGCCGCGACGTGTTCGGGCTTACGGAACACATCGACGATGTCGATGCGCTCGCCCGCAGGCAGCGCCGCGACCGCCGCCGCGAGCGTGGGTACGCAGCGTTCGCCAAGGATGCTTTCTGCCGTAGGCGTGACCGGGATGATGCGATAGCCGAACTGCTGCAACGAGCGTGCGACGCCGTGGCTTGGTCGGCTGCGGTCAGCACTCAGGCCAACGATGGCGATGGTCCGTGCGCGACGCAGCAGAGCAAAGATTTCGGCATTTGGCGGATTGCGGAAGGGCGCTTCGGCGAACAGGCGCCACTTGAGTCGGTAGATCGCCGAAATGTCTTCGTCACCATAGCCCTCGGCGATGAGCTCAGCGTATTCACGCAGCACATCGTCTACGACAGGCAGCGATACGCCGCTCGCTGCGGCCATGTCGCGGCAAATCTTGAGGTCCTTTTCGTGCAGGCGTACGCGGAAGCCTGCAGGAAAGCTGCCGCGGATCATGTTGGGGGCGCGGTTGACGAAATACCACGATGAGCCCGCGCCTTGACCGAGGGTCTCGACCACCTGCTCGAGCGGCAGATGCTGCGCGCGGGCGAAAGCCATGGCTTCGCCTACTGCGCGGATGATGCCGGCACACATGATCTGATTCGTGGCCTTGGTCGCCTGACCTGCACCGGTGGCGCCGAACAGGCTGATCGTGCGGCCCATCGCTGCGAGTACGGGTTGCGCCCGCGCGAAATCAGCGGCGGAGCCGCCGCACATGATCGCAAGCGTGCCTTTTTGTGCGCCTTCCACGCCACCGCTCACCGGGCAGTCGAGAAAGTTCGCCTGCCGGGAGCCGAGTCGCGCCGCTGCAGCGCGTGCCGTATCAGCGCTCACCGTGGAGCAGTCGATAACGAGCGAGCCCGGTTGGATACCGGGCAGCAGCGCATCGACGACGGCCAGCACGTCGACATCGGCCGACACGCAGATCACCATCACTTCGCATTGCGCGGCGAGCTGCGCGGGGGTCGCGGCAGCGCTGCAGCCAAGCTCCGCGGCAAGGGCGGCGGATTTGTCCGCCGAGCGGTTCCAGACGGCCTTCAGCAGGCCTGCCTTGTGGAGATTGCGCGCCATCGGCATGCCCATGGCGCCGAGACCGAGAAAGCCGACGTTCATGCCGACATCTTAACAGCCCGCGTCGACGACGCCCGCGAGCGGCAACCACTGCTGCCTCGTCGCGGGGACTGCGCGTTGCCACCGCAAGGCAGCCTCGAAAAATCAGCCTGAATAAAAAAGGGCGGCAGTCGCGAGACCGCCGCCCTAAGGGGGTTTTACAGGGGACTACTGTAAACCGTGGTGAATCAGAGTCGTCTCGAGGCTCAGTTGGTGTACGCGCGCTCGTTGTGCTCGTTGGTATCGAGACCCTCGCGCTCGGCCTCCTCGGCCACACGCAGACCGACGATCAGGTCGGCGATCTTGAAGGCGATGAACGCGGCAACCGCAGACCACACCACCGTGACGCCAACCGCCTTGGCTTGGGTCAGTACCTGCACGGCGATCGGGTTGGAGCCGACGCTGGCGGTGACCCAGTCGGTGACGAGGCCGGGGCCGCCCAGCGCTTGCGTGTTGAACACGCCCGTGAGCAGCGCGCCGAGAATACCGCCGATGCCGTGTACGCCGAACACGTCGAGCGAGTCATCGGCCTTGAGCAGACGCTTGAGGCCCGTGACGCCCCAGAGGCAGACGACGCCGGCGATGGCGCCGATGGCCAGAGCGCCCATCAGGCCGACGTTTCCGGCGGCCGGCGTGATGGCGACGAGGCCCGCGACGGCACCGGAGGCGGCGCCCAGCATCGAGGCGTGACCCTTAAGGATCCACTCCGCGAACGACCACGCCACGACGGCGCCGGCTGTGGCCAGCAGTGTGTTGATGAAGGCCAGGGCGGCGAAGTTGCCGGCTTCCAGCGCGGAGCCCGCGTTGAAACCGAACCAGCCCACCCACAGCAGCGAAGCGCCAACCATGGCGTGCACGAGATTGTGCGGCGGCATCGGCTCGCGGCCGTACCCCACACGCTTGCCGACCATGTAGGCACCGACGAGACCCGCGACGCCTGCATTGATGTGCACGACGGTACCGCCCGCGAAGTCGAGCGCGCCCCACTGCCACAGCAAGCCGGCCTTGGCGTTCATGGCATCGACTACGCTCGCGTCCGTGTACGCATCCGGACCCATCCAGAACCACACCATGTGCGCGACCGGCAGGTAGGAAATCGTGAACCAGATCACCATGAAGATGAGCACCGCAGAGAATTTCATGCGCTCGGCGAAGGCGCCGACGATGAGCGCGCAGGTGATGCCGGCGAAGGTTGCCTGAAAGGCGGCGAACACGATCTCGGGGATGTAGACGCCCTTGCTGAACGTCGCCGCGAGGGCGAACGTGCCTGCTGAAGGGTCCCACAAGCCGTTCATGAACAGGCGGCCCGTGCCACCGAGGAATGCGCTGCCTTCGGTAAAGGCCAGCGAGTAACCGTAGATGCACCACAGCACGACGATCAGCGAGAAGCCGACCATCACCTGCATCAGCACCGAGAGGATGTTCTTCGAGCGCACGAGGCCGCCGTAGAACAACGCGAGGCCGGGTATCGTCATCAGGACGACGAGCAGCGTAGAGACGAGCATCCAGGCCGTGTCGCCCTTGTCGGGCACCGGCGCATCCTGCGCGAGCGCCAGCGCAGGCGCCATCGTACCGAGTGCCACGGCGGCAGCAGACTGCAGCCAGCGGCGGATTGCGTGTGTCGATCGCGTCGTCTTTTCCATGTTCCTCTCCCTGCTCGCCAAAGATTCAGGCGGCCGCCACACCGGTCTCGCCGGTGCGTATGCGTATCGCCTGTGCCAACCCGGATACGAAAATCCTGCCGTCCCCAACCTTGCCGGTGCGGGTCACGTTGGCGATCGCCTCGATGACCGGTTCGACGATGCTTTCATCGACGGCAATCTGCACCTGTGTTCGCGGCACGAAATCGATGCGGTACTGCGCACCGCGGTAGACCTCGGAGTGACCGTGCTCGGCGCCGTACCCTTGCACCTCGAAGACGGTCATGCCTTGCACCCCGAGTTGCGCCACGGCCATTTCCAGGTCGTCGAGCTTGTACGGCCGGATGATCGCGGTGATCAGTTTCATCGCCATGGCAGCCTTCCAAGTTCGGTTTCCATGCAAATGCGGGGATATGCCGCTCTGCGCCGCTTGCCTCGGGCACGGTATCCTTGTGCCCGATTCATTCGGCTCGAGGGGTTTTGCAGAAACCGTGCCACCCGTTGCGGCGGGTCCAAGCCGTGTCGGGGCGGGTTTTTTCAGGGTTTCCTCGTTGGTGGCGCACCGTTTTGGCGCTTCGCACCGGCCCCATGCGTCAATTGGGGGCAGACTTTCGACGACACGCTTCGGTTACAGGAGTATCGATCCATGGAATTTCGCATCGACGAACTGGCCCGGCGGTTGTTTGCCGTGTTGCCGCCCGCCATGCAGGGCTTGCGCGAGGATCTGGAGCGCAACTTTAAAGCGGTGCTGCGCGCGAATCTGAGCGAGCTCGATCTGGTCGCGCGAGACGAGTTCGTCGCTCAGAGCAAGGTGCTCGAGCGCACCCGCGCGCGGCTCGAGCAACTTGAGCGGCGCCTCGCAGAGCTTGAGGCCGAAGCCAAGGCGGATCGCGAGGGCGGCTGAGTCATGGCCGTCGCCCGGGTAGCTTGTCGGGCGCAGATCGGCCTGCTGGCCCCGGTCGTGGAGGTGGAAGTCCATCTCGGTGCCGGCCTGCCGTGCTTCAACATCGTGGGCCTCCCGGCGACGGAGGTCAAAGAAAGCAAGGAGCGGGTCCGAGCCGCGTTGGTCAACTCCGGATTCGAGTTGCCCGCCGGGCGAATCACCATCAATCTCGCGCCGGCCGATCTGCCGAAGGACGGCGGCCGATTCGATCTGGCCATTGCCGTGGGCATCCTCAAGGCCGCCGGCCAGATCCCCTCGAGCGCCTCGCTCGAGCAGGTCGAGTTTCTTGGCGAACTTGGGCTCACCGGCGAGTTGCGCGCCATTCGCGGCGCGCTGCCCTCGGCGGCCGCGGCAGCCCAGGCAGGGCACTCGATGATCCTGCCGCGCGAGAATGCCGTCGATCTGCACTGCATGCCCGGGCTCGCGGCGTACGCTGCGGGCAGTCTGCTCGAGGTGTGTGCACACCTTGAGCAGCGTGAGTCTCTGCCCAAGGTGGCCGAGGTCGGCGTGGCGAGCGATGCATCCGTCGATGCTAGGCGGGTGCTGAATCTCGCCGACGTGTGTGGCCAGAGCTCAGCCAAACTCGCCTTGGAAGTGGCGGCTGCTGGGGGTCACAGCGTGCTGCTCGTCGGGCCGCCGGGTTGCGGGAAGAGCATGTTGGCCGAGCGGTTGCCGCATCTCATGCCGCCTTTGCTTGATCAGGAGCGGCTCGAGGTCGCTATGGTCAATTCCATCGTACGAGGGCGCACGCCACAGGCGCCGTGTCGCCCGTTCCGTGCGCCGCACCATACCGCATCGGCGAGTGCGATCATCGGTGGCGGACCGGCAGCGCGCCCCGGCGAGGTCACGCTTGCCCATCGGGGGGTGCTGTTTCTCGACGAGTTACCCGAGTTCGACCGACGTGTGCTCGAGGCGCTGCGCGAGCCCCTTGAGACGGGGCTCGTGACCGTGGCGCGGGTCGGATCCCATGCCGAATATCCCGCGGCCTTCCAGTTGGTCGCAGCGATGAATCCCTGTCCCTGCGGATATCACGGGCATGGCTCGCGTCGTTGTCAGTGCACGGCGGCGCAGGTCGAGCGTTATCGTGCCCGTCTGTCCGGCCCCTTGCTCGATCGACTCGACATGCGGGTGACCTTGTCTGCGGTGAGCGAGGCCGACATCGCCCTGCATCAGCGCAGCAGTCGGGCCGATGATTCGGCGGTACATGCGCGCATCCGTTGTGCGCGTGCCCGGCAGCAGGCCCGTCAGGGCCAGCTCAACGCTGCACTCGGCGTGGGCGAACTCGACAGCGTGTGCCAGATGTCCATGCCGGCGCAGGCTTTATTGCAGCGAACCGGCAATGCCCTCGGGTTGAGTATGCGGTCGCGCCACCGGCTGATGCGGGTGGCGCGGACTCTGGCGGATTTGGCGGACGAGACTGCGGTCAGTGAACCGCATCTGGCCGAAGCGCTGGCCTTGCGCCGCGCCCTGTCGTCGGCCTAACTCGTCGGCCTAGTTCGTCGCTTGTTTGGCTTCGACGGCTTACTGAGCCTTCGAGACCATATGGTCGACCGCGGCTTGGACGAGTTCGTCCGAGAGGTCGGCGCGACCGCCCTTGGCGGGCATCACACCGCTTTTACCGGTGTAGCCCTCAATAGCGTGCTTGTAGAGCGTGGCCGTCCCTTGCGCGATGCGCGGCGCCCAAGCCGCGCGATCGTCGGATTTCGGCGCGCCGCCGATACCGTTCAGGTGGCAGGCACCGCAGACTTGCTCGTAGACCTCGACGCCACTCGTCGGCATGGCGAGCGTGGCGACCACCGCACCCGCTGCCGGTGCGATGGCGAGTGCAGAATTATCCTGACCGGCGATCGCAACGCGGCCCGAGGTGAGATTGGTTTCCACATCAGCGACGTATTTGGGGTCGCTCTCGACGTGCGCGAGCTGCGTGTTCCGGCCGACGCCGCGGGCGAACGCGAAAAGCAGGATGGTAATCACGATCAGAATGCCGAGAACGAGGCTGAAGATATTGAAAAACTTGGAATCCTGCGTGCTCACGATGCGGTCCTGATGGCTCAGTTAAAACCGGGCGCGAGTATATCCGCCCACCGCCAGCCCGTCGACCGGAGCCCCGTTCGGGCGCCGAAAAGCGGCCGCCGTCAGCGACCGCGGTGCGTGACTTCCAGCGTCACATCCTGCATCCGCAGTCCCCCCGAGACGGCGCTGTCGAGGTGCACCGTACCCTCGAGCGGCAGTCCCAACAACGTCTTACCCGGGAAACCGGCCGCCGGCGTTGCAGGCGACTCATTGGCCGGGGCATCGTTGGTCAGGGCACGGACATAGCGGTCGAGGTCGAGCCGATTCCCCTCGAGCGCGAAGCGGATCGTGTTACCGATCGTCACTCTGCCTTGCAAGCGCAGCTCGTCGATACCGAGGCGCAGATCGTCGATCCGCAGGCCAGTCGGGCCAGGGCGGAGGCTGCCCGACAGGCTGCGCAGTCGAAACCACGGCGAGTTCGCCGCGAAGGGAGGCGGTTGTCCTGCGGCTTTGAACACGCTAGCGAGCGGCACCGGATCAAGCGCGAAGCGTCCGGAACCCTGCAGTGCCGCGTCCTTCGGCGCGGCGACGGCCAAATCGCTAAGACGCAAGCGAACGGGGCCGAGGGAGAGCGTTGCCGCCGGGATCCGCGCCGACGGGACGTTGGCATCCACCGACAAGGCGGGTACGCGCAGCACGGCGGTGTCGAGATCGAGGGGCTTGGCGCTCAGCTCGATGTCTGCGATGCGCCAGCGCTTACCCTCCACGGCGCCGACACCGCGCTCGACGGTGCCTGTGCGCAGCGTGATGGATCGTGCGACGAACCGGGGTTCGGCGGATTCGCGCTCGTCGGTGAAGCTCAATTCGGCGTCGCGGATTTCGACCCTCGGTACATTCAGCGGCACACTGGGTGGTGTCGGGTCACGAGAGCCCAGGTCGCTGAAGTTGTCACGGCCCGCCGCATCGATGCGCAGGTGAACCCGCAGTCCGTGGATGATGACGCCGTACAGCAACGGCTCTTCCTCATAGGCCGTGCTGTAGTGGAAGCGCATTTCGATCAGCTCCCATTGCACGAGCGGCGGACCCGCGAAGCCCGCTGGATTGGCGATGGATCCACGACCGACGTCAAGCTGCACCCACGGCCACTCATCGATGCGCAGCGCGCCTTTCAAATCGACCTCGCGGCCGACTTCCTCGCGCAGCACGGCGCTGACTTCTCGCCTCACCAGCGCGGAGTTCAGCAACGGGTTGCGAAAAATCACGATGAGCACAACGCCAAGGGCGATGCTCGCCAGCAGGCCTCCGACGATGAACAGTAGGCGTTGACGTTTGCGGGTCAAGGCGGCTCGCGATCAGCGCTGCTGCCAGTTGCCGTCGCCGTCCTGGTAGTACCAACCGGGCTTGGCGCCGCGCTCGATCCAGCGCTGAGCAAAGATTCGCCGGATGTCTTCCTCCCACTCGGGCCGGTCGTTGGCGCGGGCGATGGCCTCGTACAGCGCGTTGCGGTCGTTGTTGTCATCGGCGACAAGCCGGCGTACCAGCGCTCGATCAGGCAGTGCTGCCGCGTTCGCATCGCGTATTTCGATGAGACCCGTGGTCGTCAGCCCGATTACCCCAGCATCGAAAAAACGCTCAAGTTGACCGAAGCGCTGCTGCATCGAGGCTGTGATGGCGCGGATCTCCGGTGACGACACGTCCATGTTGGCATCGACGCCTTGAGCGTGTGCCGCAGGAACCAGTGCATACAGAGTGCGGCCGGCGAGCCACAGCAGCCAGTGCGTGTCGGGTGCCTGTCGCATGGATGAGGGCGGGGTGTTCGGCCTCGTGGCGGGTGCCGAACTGCGAGGCGCAGTCTTGCCCGCACCCTTGATGACCGAGTCGATGATTTCGTCCGCGGCCTTTTCCGCTGCGCCCGCCGGAAAGTACACGTTGATGGTGACGCAGGCCGAAATCAGCAGCGTGACGAGCGAGAGGTTTAGGCGCAGCAGGGTTCTCATGATCTACACCTCGAAGGGAAATGAAAGCCTAGTCGACGATGAATGTTCCGCCGGTGCGGATTTGCCATTCGATCTGCTCGAGCAGCTCGGACCACCGCACGCGACCCGTATTGCCAATGATATCGACGCGCGGCACGCCCGCGCCTTCGAGCAGATAGTACCGGTTCGGCGAGATGGATGCGCCGGAGAGATTGCAGATGTCATCCTCGAGCACGCAGCGCAGCGCAAGCCGCTTGTAGCGATATTTTGAGAAAAATCGCAGCACGCCGGTGCGCATCGCTGCCGCGACGCCCGTGCCGGCGGTGCCGCCGACGTTGGCGATGCTGTTGATGGCATCGACGCTGATCTCGCGGTGACTTCGATCGTCGGCAGGGGTGCCGAGATACATGTCGAAGGCGGTTGGCGACCAGTTGAACAACTGCAGATTGTTGAGTTCACCCTCGAGGCGGCCGGTGATCGTGCCCACCTCGAAGGTGCGGGTCAGGGCTTCGAGGTCGAGATTTTCGACGCGGATATCTGCCTCGAGCCTCGGCCATCGGCCGAGCGGATCGCTCAGCGTGATGTTGCTGCCGCGCACGATGCCATCAAAGATTTCAGCTTCGATGTCGCCTGCGACCGTGATCTTGTTGTCGCGATAGAGCACGCCCGGGATTCGACCGGTTACGACGCCGCCGAAGGCCGGCCAGCCGAACGCCTTGGTGAGCTCCTCCATGCTGATGGGTTCAAGTTCACCGGTGAATTCCACCTGCATTGACTCTTGGCCCGGATCGACGATGCGCAACTGCTGGATGTTGAGTGCACCATCGAAAATCGGCAGCCGAGCGGGCTCGAGCAGTGCAGCCGTCGATCCGCGCAGGATCAGCCGCATCGAGCTGCCGTCGCCGCCGATGTCGTAGGCGCCGCCGGAGTCCCAGGCGAGAAACGACGGTGCTGCGGGTTCTTCGCCCTCGGCGGTCCAATACAACTCGCCATTCAGTCCATCGAGGTGGAACATGCCCTCGCTGTCGCGCGCCCGTAGATCCGCGAGGCGAAGCTCCGCAGCTTGCGGTACGTTATCAACGATGTGCAATTGGCCTGAGACAGTGCCTGCGGTGTCGAGCGAGTCGAGCGCGGTGCCGGCGAGCGCCGTTTGCAAATAGCTCGTGTAGACGTCGGGGAAACGCAGTTCGTGCAAGGTCAGATCGGCACGCCTGACCTTTACCGAGTTGGGGTCGAGCGGAGTGTCGATGAACGCGGCACCGAGCGTGAGGTTCGCGGCGAGGCTGGCACGGACCAGTCCTTGCTGCGCGACGTTGAGTTGCTCGATGTCGATCGAGTCGCCATCGAAGCGCCCTGTCAGATCGATGGATGTCGGGTACTTGCCGAGCCGCAGGTAGGTATTGCCGAGCAACGCTTCCCCTGCCGCGCTGCGCAGATCGCCCTGCAGCGAGTACGCCGTGCCGGTGAGCGCATCGGCCTGCAGTCGCAAGCGGACATCGATACCTTCGCCCGCGACACTGCCTTCACCGTTGGCGAAGCCGACGCCGGTGCCGCGGAATTCCGCATACGCCTTTGTGGGCAGTTCGCGCCCTGCGCGACCCTCGAAACGAACGAGGCCATCGAGGCGTCCGGCGGCGGTGACATCGGGTGGTATGTTGATGTAACGACGCGTGAAGGTGAGCAGGCCGTCGCTCTCAATACGTTCTGCGCGACCCTCGATGCTCCAGCGGCTCGAGGTAAACACCGCTTCAATGCCAAGTTCTCCACCCGCGATGGCGAAGCGTTCGCCGGTCAAAATCGTTTCGCCGAGTTCGGGCCTCTCGCTAAGCGCGACGTCGAAGGCGACCGGGCCGATGAGCGTGCTGCCTGCCGAGATGCGTCCACGGGGCAGTCCGGTTTGCGGGTCGAGGGCGAGTTTCACCTCCACGTTCTCGAAGCGTGTACCCGCCGCGGTGATTTCGCGCGCCGCGAAGCGGATGGTATCGATCGCAGTTGCGGGGGGGCTGAGCACGTACAGTGACAGCAGCATCGCGCTGGAGAACCGCAACCCGCGGACGTTCTCCCGCCGGCGAGGGTCGCGATACCGATGGGCGCGATACGGGTCGGCGCAATGCATGTGGTAGTTATATCAACCAGCCGGGCCTTCCGCACACTGCCGTGTCCGGTTAGATTGGTGCGATGGGGAGGGTGTTCAAGCAGGCGTGGCTGACCGTGCTGGTGCTCGGGGCGTCCGCTGTGTTCGGCCAATCTCAACCGGCTGCGGTTGACGGGGCGGCTACCCGGGGTGAGCGCTTGGTTCTCGCTCGCGACGACGCATTGCGTCAGGAGCCGCTGGCAACGGCCCGCCCCGTGACGACGCTGCGAGCGGGGCACAACCTCACGGGTTTCGAGCGCAAGGGATTCTGGCGCCGCGTGGAAGATTTGCGGGGGCAGTCGGGCTGGCTCCGTTTGTCGAGTCTGCGCTCGCCCTCGGCCCGCCCGCTCGACACGGGTCTCGCAGCGCTGTCTACCGGCCGTGAAGCCAGCGGCAACGTGGTGTTGACGAGTGGCACTCGCGGAGTCGGCAAGCGGCAAAAACCCTTGACGGCCGAACTGCTGCTTGCGGCCACGCCAAACCAGAGCGAGCTCAGTCGATTGTTGCAGAGTCTGCCGGATCCGCAGGCTGCTCTCGAGTTCGCCGCGGCAGGCCAGTTGCAAACTCGCACGCTGCGCTACCTGACCCCGCTACCCGATTCGCTGCCGCCGCAGTTGTCGCCCGAGGAGCGGGCGGCAGGTCAGGAGATGGCGGCGCAACTGCTCGGTGCAGCCCGACCGGTGCGCAATTTCGGCGTGCAGCAATATGTCTCCACGGTTGGCAACATCGTCGCCGCCGGTGCGGAGCGGCGCGAGGTCCCGTGGCGATTTGTGGTACTCGACTCCACGTCCATCGCCAGCTTCGGACTGCCCAACGGTCTCGTCGGACTGACGCGCGGCTTGTTTGATCTGCTCGACAGCGAGGACGATCTGGCGGCTGTGCTCGCACGCGAGATTGCGCAAGTGCAGCGCCAGCAGTGGCTGGGTCGCGGTGCCACGCTGTCGGTGGCCGGGCTGGCGCGAGGCGTCGGTTCGGCGGCGGTTCTCGAGGCGGATCATGATGCTCTGGTGCTGGCGGGCCGCGCCGGCTACGACACCTCGGCATTGCTGACGGTCTTCGAGGATATCGATGAAGCCGTGCGCAAGGGGCGCGATGCATCGCTGTTGTTGGCGATGACGCCACCGCTGCCCGAACGCATCGCAGCGGTCGCGGCGCAGGTCACACCCGAGCTCGAGCGAGCCGCGATCGCCTCGACGGCCGCACCACGTATTCGCACATTTAAAGGTTCAAGCCCATGAAGACCCTACTGCTGTCTCTGCTGCAAGGTTTCGGCAGCTGGTGCCGACGGTGGGAGGCGCGCTTCTACCTGTTGCTCGCCGCCGGGATCGCGGTGCTGCTGCTGGCGGATTACTCGCTGCAGGGTGTCATGGGGCGTGGCAGTGAGGTGATCTACGACCGACTCGTCAAGCTGCGCATTTCGAGCCCGGCGCCCGACCCGCGGATCGTTATCATTGATATCGACGAACGCTCGCTGCAGGAAGTGGGCCGTGACCATGGCCGCTGGCCGTGGAGCAACAGCGTCGTAGCCGAGGCGCTCGCCACCATCGCCGAGGAGTCGCCGCAGGCGATACTGCTCAATCAACTGGTGTCGGAACCTTCGAAAAACGACCCTGAGGGCGACGCGAGCCTCAATGAAATCGCAGGCTCCTATTCCAACATCGTCTTTCCGTTTGTGCGGCTACCGGCGGCCAATGACGGCGTGAGCCAACTCGATGCTGCCCGATTGCCGGGCGCGCGCGCCACGGTGCCCTCGCCATCCGCAGATCCGGTGGCGGCCATCCTGCCGCTATTCGAGAATCTGCAGAAGCGCATGGGTGCCTCCAACCTTTACGCCGAACGGGACGGGATCATCCGCCGCTACCAGTATTGGGTGCCGACACAATCGCATGCGTTGCCCTCGACGGCGGCGGTGATCGTCCAGCTTGCGGGCGGCTCGATCGACGTCAGCGACGAACCTAACGCCAAGCTCAACTGGCGCAACAAGCGGGGCGACTATCGGCGGGTATCGTTCGCTGATCTCTATGCCGCCTCGCAGGGTCGCGGCAACTTCGATTGGTCGATGTTCGCCGGCAAGATCGTGATCATCGGCGCCACCGCTCCCGGGATATCGGTGATCAAGCCGACCTCGGCCTCGGTCACCACCGACGACAGCACCATCATTGCGACGGCCATCGACGATGCGTTGAATGGCACGGCACTGCGCATGATGCCCTCGTGGGTGGCGCTGCTTTTGGCGCTCGGCATTCTCGTGGCCATGTCACGCGCCTTCATGGCCGGTACCGATCAGTCGACCATCAATCGGGTGTTCGTCATTGGGCAGTTGGCGCTGATCGTGATTACCTTCTTCAGCATCAGCTTCTCCAATTTCGTTATCGACATGACGCTGCCGTTCAACGTCGGACTCGTCTACTTCACCATCGCCAAGACATATTTCAGTGCCCAGCACGCCACCGAACTCGGCGTGGAGTACTTCTGGGACGGTTCACGCGTCGGCAAGGCGCAGCATGCGGTGATCATCGCGCTGCATATCGACCGACCGGGCATGCGCAGCGTGGGCTTGCGCATCCGCCGACTGCTCGAGCGGGAGGTGTCGCACGATGCGGTGCTGCATCTGACCGATTTCGTCGACGTGAAGACCTTTCTCGGCAAAGAATTTGGCAACATCGAGTTGCTGGTCGCTTTTCTGCCGGATGGCGCGGCACCCGAGGCCCTGCAGTCGGTCGTGCAGGCGAGGCAGAACGGCCACGAAGTGCTGTTGGTCGATATCGCCGGCCTCAACGAGAACGACACCCGCGCAAAATTGTGGCGCGAGGTTGTTCGGGTGGTGTTTCCGATGTATCTGACCGAGCCGACGCGCGCGGGCTGAGATCAGGCGCAGACTGCGGCTGTCTCAGCGGAGCGAGGGTTTTAGCGTCCGCCCGCCACCACGCGCGGCACCCAGGGTTCACGCACGGCGATGACCTTGCCGCTTTGACGGATGCGTTCCCACTCTTCGCGCCGCCGTTGCTCGAGGCGCGATTTGGGCGTCACATGGCGCAGCACTACATCGCCGAATTCCGGGATGTCGCCAGCGACCAGGCTGTGCGGCAAAGCGAACTGGGCACTGCCACGCTGTTTCCAGAGCGGCCAGCGGTTTTTCGGTGCTCGTCGGTCGTAGCCGACTTCACCGAGCAGGGCCTGCACCACCTCGAGCATCACCCCGATCAGGCTCGGACCGTGACCTGCGAGGCTGCGCGTGTAGCGTTCGAAGAACTGCGGGGTAGCGAGCAGCGGGAAGGCCTGCATGCTGGTGGCGACCTCATCGCCAACCCGGATCATGGTCTCGCCGAACATCTGATACAGGCCGTCGCGGTTGAGTTCGTAGTACGCCCACATGGCGAGTCGGCGTGACTCTTCAACCTTAATGACCTGCCCCGGACCCAGCGTCCGCAGCAGCAGGTCGTGGGTCAGGCGCACCCTGCGGCGAAAGCGCGCGGGCCGGGGTGCGGGCTTCGTCTGGTCAAGTTGCTGGCGAACCAGACGCTCGATGTCCCGGTGCACAACGCGGGTCGAGCCATGACCTGGCACTGACGGCGGCAACTCGAGCATGACCACACCCTCCTTCCGGGGACCTTGAGGGGCTACATTGCCTCCTCAAGGCCTGTATCGGTCGGATGGGGGTCGATGTGATTCGGATCGGGTGACGGGTAACCGGTATTCCGTCGCAGATTTCAGTGTTGTGACACCCTCAAGACACTCAGCCCTGCTTTTGCAACTTGGCAAGCTCCGCCAGCACCATGTCCGAGTGTCCCTTGGGGTTCACGTTGTCGAAGCGGCGGGCGATGCGGCCCTGCGGATCGATGATGAAGGTGTCACGCCGGGCGATATCGAACAGCTTGAATTGCGGGTAGCTGGTCAGCGAACCGTAGGCCTTGGTGACTTCGGTGCTCGCATCCGAGAGCACCGGGAAGGGCAGGCTGTGCTCCTTGGCGAACGCTTCCTTGGAGTCGACCTTGTCGACACTGACGCCGAGGATCACGGCGTTGGCGCGGCGGAACGCGAAGATATTGTCGCGGAACTCGCAAGCCTGGGTGGTGCAGCCCGGGGTGTTGTCCTTGGGATAGAAGTAGAGCACGACCCACTTGCCGCGGTAGTCGGCGAGCGAACGCCACGCGCCGGTCTGGTCCTGCAACTTGAAGGCCGGAGCGGGCTTACCGACCTCGGGGGCATTGGCCAGCGTCAGTACCGAACTCAAGGCGAGCAAGGTGACGAAGAGGGATTTGAACGGCGCGGTGATCATGGCGAGTTCTCCGGAATAGCGATGGCGTATCGACATGGCGCGCCCGGCGAGATTCGAACTCACGACCCCTGCCTTCGGAGGGCAGTACTCTATCCAGCTGAGCTACGGGCGCCCACGCGCAGTATACCCCGCAGCCGCTCGAGGCTTGCGCGGCAAAGGCAAAAGTAATTGAATGGGTCATCTTGACGCTGCTTGACACGGCGTCGAGCAGAACAAACGCTCAGGGAGATACCGTAAATGAACCCAATCGCCAAAGCCGTGGCCGCCGCCCTCGTGGCCGGCTCACTTCTGTCCCTACCCTCGTTTGCCCAGGAAGCCGGTGGCATCCGCGGCAAGGTCACTGCCGAGGCGGCCGGGTCGACCGTGGGCGGCATTACCGTCACCGCCACCAGCGACGTGATGCCGAAGCCGCGTACGGCCACCGTGCGCCCCGATGGCAGCTACAACCTGCCGCTGCTGCTGCCGGGTAAGTACACCCTGACCTTCAGCAACGCCGCCGGTGTGCTGCAGCGCGTCGATGTCGAGGTGCTGCTGGACCAGACGTCCATTGCCGATGTCGCCCTGTCGGCCACGCGCGCCGAGGACCTGCAGGTCGTCACAATCGTCTCGAGTGGCCTGTCCCGCCAAGGCAATGCCTCCCTCGGCAACTCCTTGAGTGCCAAGAACGTCGAGAGTCTGCCCGTGGGGCAAAGCTATCGTGACCTGCTCAAGCTCGTGCCTGGCGTGCAGTATTCGGAAAACGCGGTGCTCGGCCCCTCTGCGGGCGGCTCAGGCGTCGACAATAAGTACGGATTCGATGGTGTGGACGTGTCGCTGCCGCTGTTCGGCAATCTCGCGGCCGACCCCTCGACTCATGACGTGGCGAACGTGTCGATGGAACGCGGTGGCGTCAAGGCCATCGGTTTCAACCGCGCGGGCGGTTTTTCCATCAACACGACCTCCAAGTCGGGTACCAACGAGTACAAGGGCACGGTCGAGTACAAGGTGCAGCCCAAGAGCCTGGTCTCCAAGGTGCGCGGCATCTCGAAGTACTCGCTCGACCAGAGTTGGATCAACGCCGGATTCGGCGGTCCGATCATCGAGGATTCGCTGTTCTTCTACGCGTCCTACTACCGTCCCGAAGTCACCCGCGACAATCCGACTACAGCGTACGGCGCAGTCAAAGATTACGAAAGCATCCGTAACGAATACTTCGGCAAGCTCACCTGGGCTCCGACGGAAGATTTGCTGTTCAATGTCAGCCTGCGCACCTCCAAGCGTGAGGGCAACGGCGCCGGTATCGGCACGCTCGATGCCGATACGGTGTCCACCGGGGAGCGCTCGGAGCAGAGCATCCTGACGCTCGATGGTTCATGGATCGCAGGCGAGAACACCTCGGTGAGCTTCAAGTTTGGCAAGTTCGACCTCGAGACCGCAGGCACGCCGGACAAGGTGCTGTCGTTCGTCGGTAAGCCGGGGGACAAGCTCAACATCGCCGATCTGACCAACGCGGGGCGCTTCACGGTGCCGACCCTGCTCGCCACGGCCACGACGCCTGCGCAGATCCTCTACAACCAGCAGGCGCAACTGCTGATCAACCAGTACGGCTACACGAACTCTTCGGGCGTGAAGGCGGGTGGTGGTCGTATCGGCGCGTGGCCCGAGATCAACGATCAGGACTTCTATCGCGACACGTTTGAGGTAGCGCTCGATCACAAGCTCGAGATCGGCAGCACGAGCCACCAGCTGCACGCGGGCGTCAAGTTCTCAGAGATTTCCGAGGAGTTGATGCGCACCACGCAGGGTTGGGGTGTAATCGCCTACAACGGCGGCACGGTCACCACCACGACCACGACGCCGCGGGTGCCATACTTCTATCAGGCCACGATTACCGAGTCGGGCGCGAAGGACGTCAATGGAAATCCGCTGAAGCCGCTGATCGTCTCGTCGTCGAAGTCGTACAACATCGAACTCAACGACACGATCACCTGGGAGGACTTCGACTTCAACCTCGGTGTGCTCATCAGCAAGGATGAGCTCTACGGTCAGGGTCTGCGGCCCAAGGAGGGCACCGTCTCGGGCTACGAACTCGCGCCGGGCAACAAGTACAAGATGTACACGATCGACTGGAAGGACATGATTCAGCCGCGACTTGGCATCACGTGGCGGTACGACGGGTCGAACACGGTGTTTGCCAATTTTGCCTCCTACAACCCCGAGGCGAGTTCGTTGTCCCGTGCCGCCTCCTGGGACCGCAACTTGTTCAGTCGCGTGCTCGACATTCGCTTCGACCAGAACGGCAATTTCCTCGAGTCCGTGTATCGCGGCTCCTCGAGCGGCAAGGTGTTCGTGCCCGACATGAAACCGCGCCGTATCGATGAGTTCACGATCGGCACCACGCGACGACTGTCCGATGGCTGGGCTCTCCGCGGTCACGTGCGCTACCGCGAGGGGTCGCACTTCTGGGAGGACATCTGGAACTTCGCGCGCTCGCAGGAAGGGACCTACGGCCCCAACGGTGGCGTGCCGCAGGCGCTGCGCGCGCTCGGTGATTACGTGCCGAACCTCGCGGCAATCCGTGCAGAGATCGGGGGTTCGACCTACGTCATCGCCGAGGTCGATGGCGGCTACACCAAGTATTGGGAAGCGAGCCTCGAAGCCGAGTGGACGGGCGAGCGCACCTACCTCAACGCTTCGTACGTGCGCAGCCGCTATCGCGGCAACTTCGACCAGGACAACACCACCACGGTGAACGATGCCAACACCTTCGTCGGTTCATCGTTCTACAACGATGCACGTGGACAGTACGTCTGGGACAACAAGGATGGCACCTTGTCGGGTGACCGGCCGCACATCCTGAAGGTGTATGGCCACTACACCACGGATTGGAAGGCCAACATCGGCGCGTATCTCGTCTATCAGTCGGGACAGCCCTGGGAGACCTGGTCGAGTAACTACTACGGCAATGGTCTCGTCAACGCTTCGGCGGCCATCAGCTCGTTCGCTGAGCCGGCGGGCAGTCGTCGCGCCGCCAGTCATTACCAGCTCGATCTGAACTACACGCAGAGCTTCAAGATCGGCTCCTTGCCGATGCTGAAGTTCCGTGCCGACGTGTTTAACGTGCTCGATCGGCAGACCGGCTACAACATTCAGCAGGTTGAGTTTGCCGCCAACTACGGCCAGCCCCGCAGCTACTTCCTGCCGCGTCGCGTGCAGTTGTCGGTGCGGGTGGACTTCTGAGTCGACTCGGCGGGCTCGTCATTGCAGCGGTTGCGCTGCTGTCGCCCTGGGCGGCAGCAGCGCAGACCGACGCTACATCATCATCGACCGCCCTCGCGGCGCGGGTCGCCACGCTTACAGAGGGTTTTCGCGGCAGCGTATCGCTGTACGCTCGTAACCTCGACACGGGCAGCGAGTTCGGCGTACGTGCCGACGTTCCCGTGCGGACGGCGAGCACCATCAAACTGCCGATCGCCTGCACCGTGGCGATGCTGGTGAAGCGGGGGAAGGTCTCGTGGGATGAGCCCCTGCTGCTTCGTGAGCAGGACAAGGTGTCTGGCTCCGGTGTCGCGGCAGATCTTTCGGCAGGCAAGACGCTGGCGCTGCGCGATGCGACCATGCTGATGATTACCGTCAGCGATAACACCACGACCAACCTGATTCTCGATCGCATCTCGGCAGATGCCGTCAACGACTACATGGACGAGCTTGGCCTGCCGGTCACGCGCTCGATGCGTAAAGTCCGCGGTGACGGCACGCAACTGAAGCCTGCTGAAGGTTGGAGCCGCGCCGGATCGATCGAAGCGAACAAGCGTTTCGGCATCGGCTCATCGACGCCGAGAGAGATGGTGACTCTGCTCACCCTGCTCGAGCAGGGCAAGGTGGTCGATGCGGAATCCTCGCGCATCGTGCTCGACATGCTCGAGCGACAGAAACACAAGGATGGCATTGGGCGCCGCATGGGCGCCTCTCGGGTGCTCAGCAAGTCGGGCGGGCTCGATGCGCTGCGCAGTGACGTGGGGATCGTCTACACGCCGCAGGGACGCGTGGCCCTCGCCATCACGGTCGACGATATGCCGGAGATCGACTACTCGCCCGACAACCCGGGGCTGCGACTCATTGCAGATCTGGCCGACGTGTTAGTCGAATCGCTGCGCTGACCGCACCGGGACGCGTGCGCCTGCTCGATTAAAACAGGCCGGGCATCTCGCGTTGTGCCACCGTCGGCTGGTCGGGCACCAAGGGCTCGAGTTCGAGCGTATCCATCTCCGGCAAGACGGCGGCGGCCGCTTGCTTGCGACCCGTCAGCGCAGCGATACCGGCACTCACGGGAATGGCCGTGCAGGACTTGCCTGCCAGATAGTCGAGGGCTTGTCGGGTTGACGCTTCGCTGGCGTTGCCCAACGGCTGCGTCACATCGTCTGCTGCGCGACAGCTGGCCTTGACAGCCTCTGCCAGGCCGTTGAAGTAGGCATCAGAGTTGGCCGAATTGCGTGTCGTGAATGCGAGCACTCGCAGGCGATCGTCGCAGGCGGTGCGATCGACGGCGATTTGCCCGACCGGTTTGCCAAACGTGTTGTCGCCGATCAATGCGAGGTTCGCATTGAAATACGGGATGAAACCGTTGATGACGAGCTCG
The DNA here is from genome assembly GCA_010029775.1 of Gammaproteobacteria bacterium. GTDB lineage: Bacteria > Pseudomonadota > Gammaproteobacteria > Steroidobacterales > Steroidobacteraceae > UBA964. Next base: position 16,841 of record RGWK01000001.1, on the reverse strand, counting down.
CTCGCCGAGGCGGTTGAGCGCGTGCCGATGAAGGCGAGTTTGGTTGGCGAAACGGATTCCGGTTGCGACGCAAAATATTTGACCGAGTTGTTCGATGACTTTTCGGGGCGGAACGTCAGTTGCGAGAAGATCTGGCCCGAGGATCGGTTGCCGCCGAGTAGATCGCCCATCAACTCGCCGGTGGAGACGAGGCCGCCGCCGTTATAACGGAAATCCACGATAACCTCGGTGATGCCTGCGTTGCGGAATTTCAGAAATTCCTCGCGCAACCGGGCGTTCGCCGACGAAATGAAAGTGCGCAGATTGATGTAGCCGACTTTCTTGGTGCCATCCTGCAGGATCACGCCACCGTAGCGCGGCGAGACCGGTTCGATGCTGTAATCCGCTTTGGTGACCGTCAGATCGCGTGTGCCGGAAGGTCCCGAGACGCGTAAAACCCGCGTCGTGCCCGCAGTGTTTGGGCCGAGCGCATTGGTGACGCCGCTGGCACCCTCGGCGCTGATGATGTCCGCTACCGAGCGAATGTTCGCAGCGCTCGTGCCGATGCCAAGCAGTTCGTCGCGTCGGTCGATGCCGGCTGTGAGAGCCGGCGCGTTCTCGAACGCTTCGGTGATGAAGACCCGGCGCGCTGCCGTATCGCTGAACAGACGCACGCCAAAACCCGCGGTGGCCCCCGAGTTGAAGAACGCGTTCTCCTCGACGATGGAAGTGATGTAAGTGAAATTGCGATCCTTGCCTTGGGCCCGCGCCGTGGCCGTCATGAAGCTGATCAAGGCGTCGACGGTGGCGTAGTCGTCCACATTCACCGTAGTGGGCAGCGTTTCCGGATAGAGATACCACTCGCGCAGCTGCTGTACGACCCAGTTCTTCCGATCCGTCGCCGAACACGATGTGACGGGAGCGGTCGGCGTCACGCTGGCGCCGGTGGAAGCTGCTCCGCTGCCCACGGCGTTACGTGCCGTGACCGTGCAGTTGTAGCTCGTGCCGTTGGTGAGGCCGGTGACCGTGAGCGGACTGCCCGTACCCGTCGCCGTGCGGTTGGCGCCGCTGGCTGTACAGGTGGCGGTGTAATCGAGAATGGCCGACGAGCCGTTGCTGAGCGGCGCAGTGAAACTCACGGTCGCCGTGCCGTTTCCCGCTGCCACCACGATGTTGGTGGGAGCGCCCGGCACCGAAGTCGTTGAGCCGCCTCCGGATCCGCCACTGCCACCACCGCCGCCGCCGCAGGCGACAAGCAGCACGGCAGCGACCAGTGCGGTCAGCGGACCGCGCAAGTTCGTCATCATGGTCAGTCCTTTATCAAAGAATTTCAAACTGCAGCTGTCGCTCAGACAGCCGGCCGACGCCATCCTCGATCGCGACGATCAACGTGTGCCGTCCCTTGGGTAGGGCTGCCTTGTCGACGGCGAAGCCTTGTTCGGTGACAGTGGTCGAACCGGTGATGCGCGCAGTGATGTCTATGCGCAATGAGCCATACCTGACCTTGAAAGTCTCCGGTCGAATGGTGGTGCCCGTCTCCGGCTCAAAGCGCAGCTTGAGCGTGGTCGGTGAGCTCACCGAGGTATTGAGCTTGGGTGCATCAACCAGGATGCGCGGCGCCCCGGGCTCCGGCGTAAAGCGCGGAAAGAGAGGTTCGGGTGCTGCGAGCGAGGCCTGCATTTCCGCCTCCGTCACGAGCATCAGCGGTTCCTGCGCCCAAGTGGCGGTGGCGGCTGTGGCGATGCACAGCGCCATGAGCTTGACGGCAAGCGCAGTGAGCGGACGAGTCGGCGCGGTCATGTTTGATAATCCTCAGGGCAGAGCCTTGATGCGCACGCGCCGGTTCTCAGCCGCGAGCGGGTCGGTGTTGTTGAGCAGTTCCGTGAACCCCTTGCCCACCGATTCGAGCCGAACAGCCTCAACTCCTTGCGATTGCAGATAGGTCACGACGGATTGGGCGCGTCGTGCGGACAGCTCAAGATTGTACCGTGCGCTGCCCTTGGCGTCCGTGTGCCCCTCGACCATGAATCGGGTTTGCGCCAGCTGGTTGGCCTTCATGGCGATGCTCAGTTGCTCGAGCACAGGCAGGCTGTCCGCCGTGATCTTGGCCGAGTTGAACTCGAAGTTGATGCTCATGTCGATGCTGCGCGCGACCGGTTTGAGATTGCGCAAGGATCGGGTGCGGCCCTCGGTCCCTGCGGCGGGCGCCGGCGTTGCCGACGGATCAGGCGGGGCGAGCTGCTTGATGATGTCCTCGGCCGACAGGGTCTGACTTGGCGTGTTTTGGACAAAGGCCGGTTGACTGCAGAGCGCAGCAACAACGAATACGGATAACAGACTTGCACTTCTCACGGGACTTCCTCCACTTTGAGCCAGGCAGCGGCAAATCGCGGCGATCCCCGCACGCCTTCGCCGATGACGAAATTGATCAGTTCGCGCCGACCGCCGGCATCGGCCGCTTTGAAGGTGTAGGGCGCCTCGGCGTTCGCGGCGTTGCTGCTCAGCACCGACAAATCACGCGGATTGTCGGTCACGAGTACGAGCACGTGATCGGTGCCGGGCGGGCCGCCGGCGACCACGCCCCAGTTCGGTCGTGGCAGGCGCATGGGCACGTTGGCTTTTATTTTGTTGCTGCCATCCAAGCCATTGGGGAACAGCAGATAGAAACTCGTCTGGTCGCTGCCGAGCAGAACAATGTAGACATGCCCGTCGTGCTTCGAGGTGATCGTCATCTCGAAGGGGTCTTGCCCGATGCGCAAGGACTTGCGTGGCATGGTGACGGCCAGCGTGCGTCGTGGATCACGCTGGTCGTACAAGTTTTGAACCGACGCGATGGCCGACACGGGTGGTGGCTCGGCAGGTGCGGGCGCAGGGGCCGATGGTGTGGTCTGCGCAGCCGCCGCTGCCGACTGAGCGACCTGTGCTGCGGCGAGGCGCTTTCTCTCTTCGGCTGCCGCTCGCGCAAGCTCAGCCAGGCGCTCCTGTTCGGCGCGCAGTTCGGCCTCCTCGCGTTGTTGCCGCTCCCGGGCCACCTGCGCGAGTCGCTCGGATTCACGCCGCGCAGCTTCGGCGGCGGCGGCTTCTGCAGCCAGCCGCTTGCGCTCTGCCTCGGCAACGCGCGTGATCTCAGCTTCACGCGCGAGGCGTTGCTTTTCGAGTTGGGCGAGGCGTGCCTGCTCGGCCTCGCGGGCCAGTCGCTCCTGTTCAAGTTTGGCGAGTCGCTCGGCTTCGGCGCGTTCGGCCGCGAGGCGCTGCTGCTCCAGCCGAATCTTCTCGGCGCGTTGCTCGGCCGCGCGCCGCTCCTCGGCGCGGTGCTGTTCCTCAAGCGCTGCCTGCTCGCGTTGCAGTCGTTCGCGCTCGAGCCGCGCGGCTTCAGCCGTGGGCGCTGCTGACTGGGTGGGTTTGCCGGCAGCTGCGACCGGGATCATGTTGCGCAAGCCGGTCACGCTGACGTGATGCGGCAGCAGGTCAGGGAAGCGGGCGACCTTGGTGCTGATGAAGTCCTGTGCACATTGCTCTACTTCAGCGAGTGTCACGGCGCCGCTGCCATCCAGGTCCTTGGCGGCACCGAGCAAACAACTCTTCATTGCCTGTGTGGCGAGCCCGCCGCGACTGGGTTCGTCGAAACTGACTTCATCGGATCGTGCCGAGGTGATGTGCACGACGTTCTCGGGCAGTGCATCGACGCCGTCGGTATTTTGACCGAGGAGACTGCGCGTACGCACGTTGGAAGGGCGATTGCAGGCCGTACCGGTTTCATCGGCCTTCATGAAGAACTTGGGTCGCAGGCCGCCGTTTTCCTCGCCTAGCGAGCGCGTATTGCGGCGGATCCCCGCAATGCCGCCGGAGTGGCAGGCGTCGAACATGATGATCAACTTGTCGGCTTTGCTGCCGAGCGGCTTGGCGTACTGGGCGAACTCCCGATTGACGATGACCTTGCGATCCCAGGTCAGCAAGCCCTCGACGCAACCGCCTGCGTTTGGATCACGCCAGCGTGTACCGTGGCCGGAGAAATAGACGAGGATGCGCCCACCGTCCGAGGCCTGCGCAGCGAGTTTGCCGAGTTCCGCGATGATCCGATCCTTGGTGGCCTGTTCGTTGAAGAGCTCCGTGACGTTGCCTTCCGGGATACCCATCGCCACGGCGATTTCTTTGGCACTGTCCAGATCATTCGGTACGCCGAACAGCGGCGGGATTTCCTCGTCACGATAGATCGACACACCGATGATCAGCGCGTGCTTGAACGGCTCCTGCGTCTCCGCCCGCACGGGTGAGGGCAGTAGGCTCGCCACCAGCAGCAAAGTCGCAAACCATCGTGACATCTCAGACTCCGAGACCCGTGAGGTAGAACGCCGCCCAGTAGAACGGATGAGCATATGTCTTGCGAGTTTCGCGCTGCGCATCCCGCAGCGCTTCACGCTTGGGCTTGCCTTGGCTGAGGTTCGCATAAAAATACTGCATCAGCACAGCTGTAGCCTGATCATCAACCTTCCACTGGCTCGCCACGATATTGCTGCTGCCGGCAAACAGGAAGCCACGGGTCAGCCCCAGCACGTCGTCACCGGTCTGCACCTTGCCAAGCCCGGTTTCACAGGCTGACAGGGTAACGAGATCGGCGTCGAGGCGCATGTTGTATAGATCGCCCACGGTCAGCGAACCATCTTCCGCTCCCGATTTGGCGAGCAGCAACCTTGATCGCAGGGCGTCGGCCCCGTTGAACTCGCCATGCGAGGCGATGTGCAGCATGCGGAAAGTGGGTGCGCGCGCCTTGAAGATTTCCTCCGACGCTTGCGATCGCGCGAAGATCTCGCTGGACGGGATGCTTTGTGCGATGTATCGGCCTTCAGTCTCGGCAAACGGCAGATCGAGCGAGGTATCCTGCAAGTCGGGATTGGCCAGCACTAGCACGGGGTCTTTTTGTGTGCCGGAGGGGGCCCGCAGGAAGCGAATCGTGCTCGCGCTCGGCAGGAAGCGGATCAGCGTGTTTTGCATCAGGTAATCGTTGCCGTCGTACAGCGCTGCGAACGGCAGGTAATGCAGCACACCGTGCGGAACGATGAGGAGATTTTTGCCTGCTGAGAGTGGGCGCACGGGTCCAAGCAGAATGTCATACAGTTCCTTGGCGTACTCCCGAGAGCGATTCTCGTCCTCGTCCTCCTGAATAGTCACGCGCAATCGGCGCACCTTTGCCGCGAGGTCTCCTGCGGCCACGCGCTGCATGCTCACAGCATCTTTTGTCACCGCGCCCACGAACAGTTGCTCGCCACTCAGGTAGTACTGCACCACGACTTCATCGACGAGCAAGCGACTCTGGATCTCGACAATAGGCACGGCGGTGACGGTGACGAGCGAAGCCAGTTCCGGATCATTGCGGCGCAACTCCGCGGTCAGGCGCGCGGCTTCGGCTTCACGCTGTGCGCTGCTCGCCAGCGCATCCATGTCGGCCGGGGCTTGCTCGATCGCCAGGCGATCCGCTTCCGTGAGTGCCAACAGGGATGCACCCTTGAGTTCGTTCTTGGTGGCGAGCAGGTCGACCAGCGCGCGCGCCTTAGAGCGCTCGATGAACTCGAAGGCCTGTTCGATGCGACCAGTGCGGTACAGCGCGTCGACCAATCGACCGTACACGGCTTGCTTGTCACCGACGAAACCGATTTTATTGGTCTCCGTGTTGATGCTCAGGCGTTGTCGCTCGATCACTTCGACTGCTTCGCGGTAGCGTTCGAGCGCCTTGTCGATCTCGCCGTCGAGCTCGTGGATGCGGGCGCGATCGCTAAGTAGCTGCCAGTAGATCTCGCCGTTGGCGCGCACCTGCGGTATGCCAAGCAGTTCATCGTAGCCCTGGCGCGCTTCGTCGATACGGCCTGTTTCGAAGTAGGCCTTGGTGATCATGAAGTTGCGCGGCAGTTCCGCCCAGAGCCAGTTGTTCACGCCGCGTAGCGTTGCGCCACTGACGAGATTGTCGAGGAAGCTGCGTAATCCGAAGGTGGTATCGCTTTCGATGGCCTTGACCGCCTTGTCGAACTCACCGAGAGCCATGTACACCCGCCCGAGCGCCATGGCCTTGGTGCCGACGTAGTCGCGGCCGAGCAGGCCGAGCTCGAAATCATCGAGCTCCCGTGCGTAGTTGCCGCCGGCTTCACGATCGCCCTCGAGCGTGGCCGCGAGCGAGACTGCGGCCATGAGGTTAACGATCATGTCCAGATCGTCGCTGTCTGCCTCCCGCAGCCACTTGAGCCCTTTCTGCGCTTCGTCGATCGCATCGGCGTACTGGCCGAGTTCGATCAACGCATCGGCTCGCATGACGTGTACGGTGGGCGTGCCATCGTCGAGGCCGAGCAGCCGGGTGCGTAGGTCTCCCCCGCGGATCCGCTCTTCGAGTCGGTCGAGACAGGGCAACAACTTGTCGTAGCGTTTGATTTTTGAATACGCGAAGCACAAGGCATGGCGGTCGGCCGTCCGCAGCGGCTTGCCCGAGGCCTGCTCATCCGCCTCGATTAGGCGCGCGAGTTCGTCAAAGCGTCCGGTGGCCGCTAGCGCAAAGTGCTGGTTGTTGGCCTGCGCCGCCAGCGGTACGAGCAGCAGGCTGCCGAGACAGATTGAGCGGCGCCAGATTTTCATTGAGTCCTATCCTAACTCTCCGAAGGGCAGGGGCGTAAAGGCCGCTGCGAGGCGATGTCCTCAGAGCCAGCCGCGGCGCTTGAAGAGCCAGTAGGGCAGGGCGGCGCTCGCCACCATAAGCAGCAGGGCGGCCGGGAATCCCCACGGTTGCTCGGAGGTCGGGATCCATTCGAAGTTCATCCCGAAGATCGCGCCGATCACCGACGGTGGAAGCAACACGACGGTCGCGACCGAGAAGATCTTCAGGATGTTGTTCTGGTCGATATTGATCATGCCGAGCGTGGCCTCCAGCATGAACTGCACCTTGTTGCCGAGGAATGTCGCGTGGTCGCTCATTTGCGTCACGTCGCGAACCAAGCTCTTTAGCCTGCTGCGCACCTCCGGGGTCAGCAACGGATGGTTGGACTGCTGCAGGAATGCGAGCAGTCGGGTCAGGCTGGCGAGTGTCTCGCGGGCCTTGGAGGTCAGATCACCATTGCGGCCCACACGCTCGAGGATCAGCCGATAATCGCGCGTATGCCGCCGTCGCTGCCCGGGCGGAGGTGGCGTGAAGACTTCGGCCGATACGGCATCGATGTCACCGCCGATACGCTCGAGCACATCGGCGATCCGGTTGACCATCGCCTCGAGCAGCCCTGCCAAGACGGCTGCGGCGGAGGTGCAGCTGCTTCGATGCCGCTCTGCATAGGCAATGTAGCGACGAAACGGCAGCAGATCGACGTAGCGGTTGGTGATCAGTCGATTTGCTGTGAGGATGAAGGTGATCTGGCTGCTCTCGGGGCGCTCGGTATCGAGCTTCGTGACCACGGTTGCGGTCATGTAGAGCGAGCCGTTTTCCTCGTAGAGCCGATTCGAAGACTCGATTTCGCGCATCTCCTCGCGTGTCGGAACATCGACTGCGAGAAAGCGCTCCACCTGCGCTTCTTCATCAGGGGCGGGCTCGAGCAGATCAATCCAGAGGGCAGCCTCCGGCAGGGTTTCTTGGGCGGCAACGACTCGTCGCTGCAGACCCTGATCATCGAGCAGGAAACAGCCGATCATGCGCGCTGATACTCCGAGCGCGCCGCGGGGTCAGCGTGGCTGCTCGGCGCGGGCTAGTGTGTTGATGAGCTCGAGCATCTGCGGCACGCCGCCTGCCGAGTTGATATCCGTCGACCAGCGACCGTTGACGGCCATGAACGGCGTGCCTTCGGCGCGATAGCGCCGGACGATCTCGTCCGCTTGGCGCAACTTCGTGTTCACCCACATGGAATTCCATGCGTCCGTGAACGCCTTCGGGTCGATACCGTTGGCTTTGGCCCAATCGCGGACGACCGGCAGGGTTGATTCCGCGTCGCGGCCGAGCAGGCCGTTACCACCGCGGTGGATGGTGTCGAATACTTTGGTGTGCAGTCGTTCGTCCTGCTTCAGGGCCTGCAGCGTGTAGAAGAGTCGCGCGTGCATCTTGGCGCCTTCGTTCCACGTGACGGGGACGCGTACGAATTCGACGTTGGCCGGCTTGTCTTTCTTTTTCCAACTCTCAAGGTACGGATCGAGCATGTAGCACGCGCCGCAGCCGTACCAGAAGATCTCGACTACTTCGACTTTTCCTGGCGCGACCGAGGTCGGCATTTGCGGTACGACGCTGCGGTAGTGGCGGCCCTGTTGCCACTTGCTCGGCACCGCCGCCGCGCCCTGTGCGTGAGATGACGGTGCAGCGGCTGTGAAGAGCAGCGCCACGGCGACTGCGAACAGTGGAAGACGGGTAAACGCTCGAGTGATCGTCGTCATGGGCATCACCGTGAGATGGATTTCAGCGCAGACCCTGGATATAGCTGGCGAGGGCGCGCTTGTCGTCTTCGCTCAGCCGCTTGGCAATAGTCGACATCATGTGACCATTCATCGACTTCGTCGGATTGCCGGTGGCGATGTCGAGGTAGCGCTGATCGCTCGCGTAGTCGGCCAGTTGCTTGAGGGTGTAGGTTGAGTGCTGCGCACGCAGTGCCGGATACCCCGCCCCGGAATTACCGAGGCCAACCGGGCCGTGGCATGAGGTGCAGGAGGGAATGTTGCGCGCCCGATCGCCACCGCGGTACAGCGCTTCGCCGGCCTTGTAGGTTGCCGGGTCCGCTTCGAGGCCGGTCGGGGTCAGCGTAGCGAAGTAGGCCGACAGATCCGCGATATCTTCATCCGTCAGCGCCATCGCGAGCGGATACATCACTGCGTTGTTGCGGTGACCGGCGCGGAACAGCTTGAGCTGCTCGGCGATGTAGCGCGAGTTTTGACCGGCGAGATTCGGCCATTCCGGGTTGACGCTGTTGCCGTTGGCACCGTGACAGGCGGCGCAGACGGCGGCCTTGGCTGCGCCGGCTTCGGCATTGCCTCGGGCCAAGGCGGCAGGCGCGAGCACGACCGACAACAACAATACGGCGATGACCCTCGCGGAGGGCGGACAAATGAACATTTCGCAGGCTCCAGACATCGAATTCGACCTCGGCAGTTTACACTAAAGGGGTGTCACGCTTCCCACAGGCCAATTTCCTTCTGAGCGTGGCAGCCAAGGAGCAGTTCCCCGCCGATGTCGGTGCGGAAGTGGCCTTTGCCGGGCGGTCCAATGCGGGCAAGTCCAGTGCGATCAACGCCGTCGCCGAGCGCAAGGCTTTGGCCCGCACCAGCAAGACCCCCGGGCAGACCCGGCTGCTGAACTACTTCGAATTGGAGGCCGGGCGCCGGATCGTTGATCTCCCCGGGTATGGCTACGCCTCGGTGCGCCCCGAGGAGCGGAAAAAGTGGTTGCCGCTGCTCGATGCCTTGCGCGAGCGGGATAGTTTGCGGGGCCTGATACTGATCGTGGATGCCCGCCGCGGTTTGCGCGAGGAGGATTTTGCGCTGATCGATTGGGCGCAGCCTGCGCGGCGCGGGGTTCACGTGCTGCTTTCCAAGGCCGACAAGCTGAACCAGGCCGAGCGCGCGGCGGGTCTGCGAGCCGCGAGTGCAGCACTCGGGAGCCTTGCCAGTGTGCAGGTGTTTTCCGCCCACGCGGGGCTCGGGGTTCGCGAGGCGCAGGATCGGCTAGCCGCACTGTGGGGCTCCCCGGAATAAAAGAACCCCCGGGCGCTTCACGGGGAAACGACCGGGGGTAGACAAACCCGACACAGGTCTGGAGGCCGGGTGCCCGCTCAGGGAGGGAGAAAAGCGGGGAACGCAGAGCGTTCGGGGAATCAGACTGGGGACGGCGACGAAGGTTCCGAAAAAACCCGGAAAATAATTTCTTTAATAATCATGGGGTTAATTGACCACATGTGGCGTTTTCGCAACGCCCTTAATGCGCCTCGTCCCAGTTCGCTCCGATTCCGATATCGACTCGCAGGGCGACCGACAAGGCGCCCTCACCCGCGGCCACCATGCGCTCGCGGATCGCTGCGCTGACGCGCTGCACGATCGGCGGATCTGCAGACACTTCGAGCACGAGTTCGTCGTGGACCTGCATCAGCAGCGCAGCCTGCCCGCGACCCTCGCTCTCACACCAGGCATCGACAGCGATCATGGCTTTCTTGATGAGATCGGCGGCGGTGCCCTGCATGGGCGCGTTAATCGCGCTGCGCTCGGCGTACTGCTGCAGCGCGCGATTGCGCGAGCGGATGTCGGGTAGATAGAGCCTGCGTCCGAATACCGTTTCGACGTATCCGGTGTCGCGCGCTTGATCGCGGGTGCGGTCCATGTAGGCCTTTACGCCGGGGTAGCGCGCGAAGTAGAGCTCGACGTAGCTCTGCGCCGCGCCACGATCGATGCCGAGTTGGCGCGCGAGCCCGAAGGCAGACATGCCGTAGATCAGCCCGAAGTTGATCGCTTTGGCCGAGCGGCGCTGGTCGGCTGTGACCTGATCGAGGGGTACGCCGAAGACCTCGGCAGCGGTTGCTTGATGGACGTCACGCTCGGCGGCGAACGCAGCCTGCAACCCCTCGTCTGCCGACAAGTGCGCCATGATCCGCAGCTCGATCTGCGAGTAGTCGGCCGCGAGCAGCACCTTGCCGGGCGGAGCGATGAAGGCCTGTCGGATACGCCGGCCTTCGGGAGTGCGGATCGGGATGTTCTGCAGATTCGGGTCCGTCGAGGAGAGTCGACCGGTCTGCGCCACGGCCTGGTGATAGGACGTGTGCACCCGGCCCGTGTCGGGGTTGATCTGCGTCGGCAGCTTGTCGGCGTAGGTGCTGCGCAGTTTGGCAATGCCGCGATATTCGAGAATCAGGCGCGGCAGGGCGTGTTGCTCCGCGAGTTCCTCGAGTACGTCTTCGGCAGTGGAGGGCTGACCGGTCGGTGTCTTGCGCAACACCGGGATTTGCATCGTCTCGAAGAGGATCTGCTGCAGCTGCTTCGGCGAGTCGAGATTGAACGGACTGCCGGCAAGTGCATGGGCCTCAGCCTGCAGTTCGCCCGCGCGCTGCTCGAGCTCGCGGCTCTGCACCCGCAAGCGTTCGCGATCGATGAGTACGCCCCGTCGCTCCATGCGTTGCAGCACGGGCACCAGTGGCTGCTCGAATTCTTCGTAGAGGCGTTTGAGCAAGGGCTCATGGTCGATCGCCGGCCACAATGTGCGGTGCAGCCGCAGCGTGACGTCGGCATCCTCCGCAGCGTATTCACCGGCACGCAGAATCTCCACCTGACTGAAGGGAATCTGCTTGGCTCCCTTGCCGGCTACATCCTCGTAACTGATCGTCTTGATGCCGAGATAGCGCTCGGCGGCCGAGTCCATGTCGTGACGGATCGCGACGCTGTTCCACACGTAAGACTCGAGCATCGTGTCGTAGCGCATTCCGGCGAGTCTGATACCGTGATTGGCGAGGACATGCGCGTCGTACTTCAGATGGTGACCGAGTTTGGATTTCTGCGCGTTTTCCAGCAGCGGTTGCAGGCGTTGCAGCACCCTGTCGCGATCGAGTTGCATCGGCGCACCCACGTAGTCGTGGGCGAGCGGCACGTAGGCCGCGATGCCTGGCTCGATGCAGAACGAGACGCCCACGATGCGGGCCTGCATGTAGTCGAGACTGGTTGTTTCGGTGTCAAAAGCGATGAGCTCTGCCGCTTCGAGCCGTGCGAGCCAATGCGAAAACTGCACTTCATCGGTGACGATCTCGTAGGCGCGTGGTGCTTCCACGATCTCTGGGCGTCGCAGTAGTGCGGCCGTATCGCTCGTCGATCCGCCCGGCGTCCCCTCTGCGGAGGCACTCGGTGAGGCTGGGTTTGCTGCTGCGGTATCGTCTGTCGATTCGCCCAGCGTGCGCAGCAATTGCCGAAAGCCCAGGCGCGTGTAGAGCGCCTTAAGTTGCGTGTCATCCTGCGGCCGGCGACCGAGGTCCTGGGCGTCCGCCGGCAACTCGAGGTCGCAGCGTATCGTCGCCAGTTGGCGCGACAGATGCAGCGTGTCGAGTCCCGCGCGCAGATTCTCGCCCACCTTGCCCGGCACCTCGGCGGCGTGGGCGATCAAGTTGTCTAGCGAGCCGTATTGCCCAAGCCATTTGGCTGCGGTTTTCGGGCCGACCTTATCGATGCCCGGAATATTGTCCGAACTGTCGCCAACGAGTGCGAGGTAGTCGATGATCTGCTCGGGCCACACGTCGAATTTCGCCTTGACGCCAGCGCGGTCGTAACGGCTATCGCTCATCGTGTTGATGAGTGTGATATTTGGTCCGACGAGCTGGCACATGTCCTTGTCGCCCGTCGAGATCAGCACCTGCTGGCCGGCCGCTGCGGCGCGAGTGGCGAGCGTGCCGATCACATCATCCGCCTCGACGCCCGCCAGGCGTAGCAGCGGCAGGCCAAGGGCGCGCACGGTGTCGAGCAAGGGTTCGACCTGCACGCGCAGATCGTCCGGCATCGGCGGGCGATGGGCCTTGTACTCGGCGAACAACTCGTCGCGGAAGGTTTTCCCCGGCGCATCGAACACAACGACCATCGTGGCGGGTTCGTGTTCGCGGAGAAACTTCAGCAACATGTTGACCACGCCGAGGACCGCCCCGGTCGGTTCGCCCGCGGCATTGGTGAACGGCGGCAGCGCGTGAAAGGCGCGGTAGAGGTAAGAGGAGCCGTCGACCAGCACCAGATCGGACTTGCTCATGCGCGCCGCTTCATTCTTTGGCGACGAGACGGCGCAAATCTGCGACGAGGTCTTCCATGACGAAATCAGGTTGTGTGATCAGGCGTAGTCGATTGCGTCGATCATAGATGTACAGCGTGCTCGAATGATCGACCGTGTACGTGGAGCCGTCTTTCGACGGCACTTGCACAGCAATCGCATGGAAAGCCTTCACCACCGCGGGCAGTTGCTCCGGTGCGGGTCGCAAGCCTACGAACGAGGAGTCGAAGTTCTCGAGGTAGGCGCGCAGTCGTTCGGGTGAGTCACGTTGCGGATCGACACTGATGAGCAACACCTTGACGTGCTGCGCGTCGGCGCCGAGCGCCTCGCGCGCCTGTTTCAGGCGCAGTAGCGTGCTCGGGCAGACATCCGGGCAACTGGTGAAACCGAAGAACACCACCGTGACGGAGTCGGCGAAGTCCTCGAGACTGCGCGGTTGTCCGTCGGTATCGGCGATGCGCAGACCGCGGCCGTAATCGATGCCGCTGACTTCGGTGGAGTTGAAGGGCGCGGGAGGTGCACAGGCCGACATCAGCAGGGCGAGTGACAGCACTGCCCAAAGAAAAGGGCGAACGCCGGGCAGCGCGCGATCCGCTTCTGCCCGGCGTTTACGCATGGCTTTAGGCGACGCCCGGCGCCTTCACCCAGACTTTGCACCAGCCCGGGTTCTTCACGAGCTTGCCCGGGAAGAGGTTGCACTTGGCGAGCGGCGCCTTGCGGTTCTTGTCCGCCCACTGCAGGCAGTTGCCGCAGTGCTGCTCTTTCTTGTGGTTCGGGTTCGCTTTGGCGTCGACCTTGGTCGTGTCCTCGACATAGCCGAGAGCCTTGGCAGCCGGCTCGGTGGGGCTGAGCACGGGCAGGGCACCTGCGGCGGGCTTCGCCTGCGCGAGAGCCGTTTCGACTACGACCGGAATGGCCGGCAGACCGAGCACCGTGGCGCCGAGTACCTGACGGCGAGTGAGCTTGTCAGACTTCATGATCACTTCCTGTTTGTGATGGAGGCAATGAAAGACGGGGGACGTCTCACCCCCGCATTATAGCGATAAAGCCGTCCGGGGCGGACCGCGTGCCGGCGGTGACCTCAGCGGTTATGACCCAGTAAATTGGTGCGGCCTGCCGGTGCAGTGCAGGCCCTGCGGCGTTTAGGGCGTTTGCGCGTCCGGTGTCGCAGCCGGCAGGGTGGTCGAGGGCGTGTCGGCCGCGGGGCGGGTAATGACCTCGGTCGCAGGCGGCGGCAGATACAGCGGGCCCAGTTGGCCGCAGCCGCCGAGCGTCGCGGTGAGGCTGAGGGTTATGGCTATGCGGACGGCTGCAACGACGCGCTGGCGCAAGCGATGCCCCTCTCCAGGGTCACGGGTTGTCATGCGCGGGTTGCCCCACCGGTGGGCAGGGTACGAACGTCGCGCAGCGCCAGCCAACCGCGCAGCACCCGATACAGCACCCAGAGACCTACCACCACCAGCCCGAAGGCGGCGGTGACGAACCCCACAATAATCAGCATCAAAGGCGCCGAGGCGACGAGCACCACGATGCTCCACAGCAGTGCCCACCAGAAGGTACGAATTTGCCATGTGAAATGCGACTCGAGCCAGGTGCCCGCCGCGTCTTGGCGTCGTAGGTAATTCATGATGACGGCAATGATCGACGGCAGACCGAAGATGAAGCTGCCGACGATGGTGGCGGCGCCCGTCACCCCGATCAGCACCGACAGCGCATGCAGCCCATAGATGACGTGCGTATAGGTGACGAGCGAGGGATCGGGTGTGCGAGCGAAGTCGGTCATTATCGGCTCCGTAGGCAGTGGACTCAGCGTCGCCTGATGACAGCCATGGTCAGGCGCGAGACACAGGTGAGCTGACCGGCCGAGTCGAACAACTCGATGTTCCAAACCTGACTGCGGGCCCCGGCGTGCAGCAAGCGCCCGGTGCCCGTAACGACATCCCCCTCCATGACCGGACGCAGATGGTTGGCGTTGATTTCCTGACCCACGGCTGTGTGCTCGTCATCAAGGCAGGCGTTGGCGCCGACGCTACCGATGGTTTCGGCGAGCACGGCCGAGGCACCACCATGCAGGACACGCCGCGGTTGTACCGTTCTGGCCGTGACCGGCATGCGTGCCTTGAGGTGATCTGCCGCCAGTTCGGTGAAGACAATGTCGAGCGTCTCCGCCATCGTGTCTTTGGAGAGTGCATTGAGTCGTTCGAGCGTAATGTCCGCGCGCCAGGGTATGTCTCGGTACGTGGTCATGGTTGTTCGGTGGTGTCGTCAGACGCGCCACGCAATTCCGCACCGACGCGACGATACGCCTCGCGGAACGGGATGCCCTCGCGTACCACAAGTTCGTTGGCTCTTTCGGCGGCATGAATGGCCGGATCGAGGCGAATGTTGTCCGGTCGAAAGCCCATCGCATCGATGGCCGGAACCAGAATAGCCGTGCTGGCGAGCGCCAGATCGATGCCACGGAATAGCGGCGCTTTAAGCAACTGCAGATCGCGCTGATAGCCCGAAGGCAACTTGGCAACGATGGCGAGTGCTTCGAGCAGACAAGCCTGGGCCGTAGCGCTGCGCCCGCGGAGCAGTTCGAACACGTCGGGGTTGCGCTTCTGCGGCATGATCGATGAGCCCGTGGTGAACTGCTCGGGCAGATGTACGAAGGCGAACTCCTGCGTGTAGAACAGACACACGTCGGTCGCAAAGCGCCCGAGATCCTGCATCAGCAGGGTGATCTCGAAAAGCAGCTGCGACTCGGCCTTGCCGCGCGAGAGCTGCACGGCGGTCACGGGTTCGTGCACCACCTCGAAATCGAGCGCCTGCCGCGTCGCTTCGCGATCGAGGGGCAGACCGGGCGTGCCATAGCCCGCGGCGGAGCCGAGCGGGCTCTTGCCGATGCGTCGCTGCACGGCGCGCAGACCTGCGGCATCGTCACGGAGCTCGGCGGCAAAGCCGCCGGCCCACAATTCCACCGTACTCGGCATCGCCTGCTGCATGTGCGTATAGCCCGGCAGCGCAAGATCGCCCTCGCGGGCGGCGAGCCGTGTCAGGGCTGCGGCGACAGCATCGGCGGCGTCGGCCAGTTGCAGCGTCGCATCGCGCAGATAAAGGCGTAGCGCGGTCAACACCTGATCGTTGCGCGAGCGGCCAAGGTGCACACGCCCGCCTGCAGCACCGATGAGCGCCGTGAGACGCTTTTCCAGTGCCGTCTGACCATCTTCGTCGGCGAGCTCGACTCGCCATTGACCCTGGGCGTGAGCGGCGGCGAGCGCCTCGAGACCCTGTTCGATGGCTTCGCAGTCGGCGGCCGATAGTAAGCCTTGATCGTGCAGCATCTGCGCATGTGCAATCGAAGCCCGCGCATCGTAGGCCACGAGTCGTTCATCGAGGGCGTGATCTTCCCCTGCGGTGTAGTGCAGTACTCGCTCATCGAGCGGGGCGCCCTTGTCCCACAGACGACTCATGTGTGCGCTGCACCGCCGGCGGCGAGTTCCGCCGGAGCCACGACCAGCGTTCCAGTGCCCTCGTTGGTGAACACTTCGGCGAGGATGGCATCGGGCGACTTGTAAGAGATCACGTGCACGCGCTTGACCCCACCGGTAATGGCGTTTTCGATGGCCTTCGCCTTCGGCAGCATGCCGTCGATGATGCGCTTTTCCTGACGCAGTCGTTGCAGTCCGGCGAGGTCCGTATAAGAAATGACGGAGGTTGGATCGTCGACGTTCTGCAGAATGCCGGGCGCTCCGGTGCACAGCAGCAACTTCTCCGCGCCGAGCGCCGCGCCGATGGCCGAGGCGACTGTGTCCGCGTTGATGTTGAGCAGGGTGCCGGCATCATCGCTCGAGAGCGGCGAAATCACCGGCATCAGACCGTTGTCGAGCAGCTTGCGAATCACGTCGGTGTCGATGTAGTCGATGTCACCCACGAGACCATAGTCGACCATGCCATCGCCCGTCTGCAACTTCACTGGCGCGCGCTTGCGCGCCTGTACGAGACCGGCATCCACTCCACTGATGCCGATGGCAGGGATTTCGAGTTCACGGCAGGCGGCGAGGATGCGCGTATTGATAAGACCGCTCAGCACCATCGCCGTCGCATCGATGGCGTTCGCATCGGTGACGCGGCGCCCCTCGATCATCTG